>JAQCND010000070.1 GCA_028274765.1 Bradymonadaceae bacterium | reverse complement strand
TGGCGAGCTTTGCGATCGGCAAGGGCGACATGCATCCGGTCGTCGTCGGCGTGACGCTGGCAGCGTCGATCGCCTCGACGGCGACCTTCGTCATCAATCCGGGGTTCGTCTACGTCCACGGCTTCTCGGCCCTGTTGCATCTCGGCGTCGCGGCCGGAGCCGGGATCGTCACGGGATTGCTGGTGTTGAGCCTCGGATTCCGCGAGCTCGGCAACGAACACGAGGCGCTGACGCTCCCCCACTGGCTGGGGGCGCGGTACGACTCCGAGTGGATGACCATCTTCTATGCGCTGATCAGCCTGCTGAACGTCTTCTTCATCGTCCTCATCGTCGGCGGACTCTCGATCGTCATGCAGGAGACGCTCGGTGTCTCGAACCTCGCCGCCGTCTCGATCATCATCGGATTCGTCTTCAGCTACATCTTCCTCGGCGGCACCTACGCCCACGCCTTCACCAACACGCTCCAGGGCATCATCATGACGGGGATTGCCGTCGTCATCGTCGTGAGTGGGCTCGACCTACTCGTCGGAGGACTGGGATCTTTCTGGAGCGACCTCGCCGCCCGGGATCCGAATCTCATCCAACACATCAATCCCGAGAGTGCCCTCTTTGGCAGTACCTTCAGCGTATACGTGGCGGGGTTTGTCATCGGCTTCGGCCTGGTCGCCCAGCCCCACGTCATGATCAAGACGCTCTACGTCGATAGCGACCGCGAGATGTGGCAGGCAATCGTCGTCTGCATCGGCGTCACGGCCATCTTCATGGGGCTGCTGCTGGTCGGCTTTTACGCCCGGATCGCGGGATTGCCCGGCGATCCGGCCCAGGACGAGGTGATGACGCTGTACGTCGCCGAGACGTTCCCGCCGTGGATGGTCGCCGTCATCTCGGTGACGCTGCTGGCCGCCGGGATGAGCACGCTCGACGGCATTCTGATCGCCCTCTCGAGCATCGTCGCCAACGATCTCTTCTTGAATCTCACCCGCGACAACATACTGGCCGACAAAACCGAGGAGGAGCAGGGCCACATCGCTCACCGATTCGGCCAAGGACTGCTCATCGCGCTCGGCCTCTTGACGTTCGTCATCGCCCTCGAGCCCCCGAAATTGCTCGGGATCTTCGGACAGGTCGGCGTCTACGGCATCGTGGCCGCCAGCGCCATCCCCATTTTAGTCGGCATCTTCTTCGACGACCTCGATCACCGCTGGATTACGGCCTCGGCCGTCGTCGGGATCGCGCTCCATCTCGGCCTCTATGGCGTCGGCCTCTGGGCGCAGAGCGCCGACTGGTCGCTGGTGGCGGTCGCCCAAGAGCTCGGGCCCCTCTCATGGCTGCTGGACACCAACATCGAGACCCTCGGCTTCCAGAATCCGGCCGTGACGGCGACCTACGGCATCTTCGCCTCTGCCCTCCTGGCGATCCCAGCCTACTGGAGCGCCGAGGGGGGGAATTCGTAGAACAACGTCCTGCAGCTTAGTCGTACCACGTCACTTGTGTTCGTGAGTCCGTCGGGGAGCGTCGGCTGTGCTCGTTTGTCGCCCCGGCTGCTCGGAGGACCTCCGGGGAGGTCCCCACTCGCAGCGGGACCTGGGAGCAAGCTGCTCCCGCGCCCTGGAACATGGAGGGAGGTTGGCCGAAGTGACGTTGTACGATTAGAGCTGATGTCAAAACTGGTTGCTCTTCGATTCAAGCCGGCGAGACGTGGGCGCTCCAAGTTCCAATATCGACGCGTTGACACGCACTCTCCATACCCGGCGCGGCGAGGGGACTGGCGGGTCGGTGGAGCGCGAGCGGGCTCGTTCGATGGTGATTAAATTTTCGTTCGCGGGATAAAATGAGCCATTTGATATGCCGGTTCCATATGCCGGCTGGGAGCCGGCGCTCCAATGGAGGTTAAATTTTGATTCGAGGGATAGAAACTTTCATCCCAAGCCGGCTAGACGTGGGCGCTCCATCGGGCGTCTCATATGGTGAGTCCAAGCAATGATACGGAGCGCCTTTATGCTTCTTTGAAGTGAGCATCCCTGCTGGCAGGTCGCTTCAGCGACTCCTTGTCGGGAGGAGCGAGGCGACAACTCGTGTCACTCGATCATTTGTTTAAACGCCGTTTCATCGACCTGCATCGATGGGCGCCTGGAGAGCCGCCGGAGGCGGCGACAGTACCAAGCTCCGGGCGCAAGCCCGGAGATCAAAGGGATGGATGCCCCTCCATCCGAGCCCCGAACGGGGCGGGAGCAAGGGCGATGTGATTCATATGTTTGGCTCAATGGGATGAAATGGCGTTGAATGACCATTGGACGAGCCCATGTTGGGGAGCCCCCTGGCGAGGTGGGGGATATGCCCGTTTTACGCTCGTAAAACGGGTGTCGAGGCTTCGGATCGTGTTTTACGCTCGTAAAACGGGTTGGGACGGCCGATCTTCGTGTTTTGGATTCAGCGAACACGATCCTCGGCCTTCTGAAGCCACGATGTCACTCGAAAAACGTGTGTCGACGGCGTCTGCTCGTCTTTGACGAGCGAAACTTCGCCTTCGTCTCGGGGGGAGAGGCACTTTTACGCTCGTAAAACGGGCACGTCTCGCCTCGCATCGTGTTTGACGCTCGTAACACGCGTTTCTCTCCGGGGGGGACGGTCGTTTTACACACGTAAAAGACGTGTCGACGCCATCTGATCGTGTTTTCGTGGCGTCGAACGACGCGTCGAACCGTTCGAGAGACGTTTGCTCGACTCACATTCTCGAAGATATGCCGTGGGATCGCGAGTTTCGCGTGTCACACCGTCGGGCTCGAAGGACAGAAGACGTTTTACGAGCGTCGAACGGCATTGCATCGGGGGGAGAGACCGTTTGACGAGCGTAAAAGATGCGATCAGGGCTTTCGATCGTCGTGATCTAGCCTCCAAAGCCGTGATCATCCGATGCGAACGTGTTTGTTCGGGATCACTTCTCGTGTGCACCCCCTTTCAGAGATGATCTCGAGACGTCACATCGCTTTCGCATCCGCTGCGAACGACGTTGTACGAGCGCCGATCGGCGTGGCATCGGGGTGAGAGACCGTTTGACGAGCGTAAAAGACGCGATCAAGGTTTTCGATCTTTAAAGGCGGGGTTCGGAGCGGATGGCATCCATGCCCTCGATGTCCGGGCTCGCGCCCGGAGGCCGAAGGGGTGAAACCAGCTCTTATCCTGCTGTCAGTCGTTCGATGTTGGTCGTGGTCGCGGGCTTTTCATGGCGCTCGTCATGGCCCTCGCACGCCTCAGCGACCGAGAGGTACCCATGCTCGCCTTTGTCATTGTCGTGGGATTTGTTCTGATGGTCGTCGGCCTCCTCGTCGGCCGTCGGATGTGGGCCATCCACAACTGGCGGGCCGTGGCCCGTGAGACGGGACTTCGATTCAGAGGGGCGTTTGACAAACCGCTAAAGATATCCGGGGACTACCGAGGCGTCTCGCTCCAAATTCGCACCCAGAAACCGGGGCTCGACGAGGACGAGAACCAGCACACCTACTATCGGGCCGAACTCCCCGACACGATTCCGGCTCGGCTGGAACTCCACACCAAGAGCTTCTTCAGCGCGGGCACGGTCGACGATCCGGTCGAGCTCGAGGACGAACAACTGGCTCGAACGTTCGTCGTGTCGGGCGACGACCCGGACGCGGTGCGCCGGTGGCTGCGGGGCGACATCGGGGAAGCCCTCCTCGAGATGTATCAATATCGATCGGATATGAGCATCGAGTCCGGGGAGCTGACCTTCCGGGATTCGGGCCTCGAGATGGGGGAAAATGAGCTGCTCGAGTACCTCGAAGCCATGGCCGACTGCGTGCAAACGATCGAACGACACGTCGAAGAGCACGAGGCGTGACAGACGTCGATTCCCCCACGAATCCCCTGCGTCAAAACCCGTACTCGATGTTCAGCCCGAAGCGGTGAAAGGTCCAGTCGCCGGGGGGCGCCGTCGAGACCTCACCGGACTCCGTTTGCACGGCACTGCTGCTGGAGAGCCCCTGGATGAAGGGAACGGAATAGCCGATCTCGAGGAGTAGAAAATCCTCGTTGTCCTGCCAGAGGAACTGCCCGGCCCGGAGGTCGACCCCGAGACTCTGGAGAGGACGATCGGCGAGGTAGGCGTTGTAGTAATGGGGCCCGACGCCGACAAACCAGCCGCTCCGCTCGCCGGCCGGAAGCCAACGTCCCAGCAGGGCAAACTGCCAGGTCGCCGCGATCTCGGAGTCGGCGCGTCCCTGGCTCTCGGCGGTGTGTTCGTTCATCCACTGGATGCCCCCATCCAGCTCACCCGACATGATGAGCTGACGGGCGAGGATCTGGTGGAATCCCAGCCGGAGCATGCCGCCGCCGGTCGTGGCTGCTCGCGACCAGGCTCGCGCCTCGGGGACCGTTCGATCGTGAACAAAACCGGGTTGAAGGCTCGCGCCCACCGACACGTACTGCTGACCGACTCGAGGCATGCGGATGGGGTCGGCCTCGACTCGCGACGGGATCGCGGCGATCGCCAATCCGACGAGTCCCGCACACATCAAGAGGCGCCACAGGCGAAACGAGCATGTGTCGCTGGAATCACGCATGATGAGTCGGTCGTTCGGAGTTACGTTCAGTATCTCGAGATATCCCCAACGCCGCGGATGCGCTCGATGGAGACGAGTAGTCTCACTTGAGATATACTCACGAAATCGCGGCGAGCACGACGAAGCCGACGCCGGAGATGATGAAATCGAGGATGACAACCGCCATGCTCGAGTGAACGACCGCCCGCGTCGTGGCGCGACCCACGCCGGCACTTCCCCCGAAGACGTTCAGCCCGGCGTGGCAGGCTGTGATGGGAATCGCCAACCCGTAGGCGAACGACTTGATCAGCCCGATGATCAGGTCGAACCAGCCCGTCATGGTGGTATCGACGAACGTATAGAAGCTGAGCCCGAAGGCCGTGTGGGCGGTCACGGCCCCGGCGGCATACGAGACGAGTCCGCCGAAAATCGTCAGCACCGTCGTCATCACGATCGAGGCCGAAAAGCGGGGCACCACGAGATAGTCGATCGGCTGGGCGGCACTCATCCGAAGGGCGTCGACTTGCTCGGTGACCACCATGCTCCCGATGTGGGCCGCCATTCCCGTGCCGACTCGGGTCGCCAGCATCATCGCCGTGATGGTGGGCGCGAATTCACGCAGCAACAGTTGCAAAAAGAGAGGCCCGAGCAGGGTCAGATCGCCTGTGATCTGATTGGCCTGATACCCGGCCTGAAAGACCAGGATCATCCCCAGAAAGCCGAGCGTCACGGCGATGAACACCAGCGAGCGATTGCCGATCTCGTACATCTGCTCGAGGACAGCCTTCCATCGGCGCTCGCCGTAGACGACATAGTAGAGCGTCAGGCCGAAGACCTCGAAGACGCCGCGCACGATCCCGGCCACGCCCACCACGGGCTCGCCGATCGCGGCGAGCCACTCCGCCCACCAGGCAGTCGGCTCGTCGGATTGGGGGGGATCGGTTGGCGCATCCGACATCTCGAGCCCCTCACATGACCAGATACGTCATGAAATAATCGATGACGAAGATCGCGATGGCGCTTCCGACCACCGAAGCGTTGACCGCGTGCCCGACGCCCACCGCTCCGCCCCGGACGTTGAGCCCGAAGTGACAGGAGATGGCGGCGATGGCAAAACCAAAGGCGATGGCCTTCCAGAGCCCGTGCAGAAAATCCGAGAGGTGAATATAGGTGACGATGCTCCAGAAAAAGACTTCCGTGTCGACCCCGAGCAAAATCTGGCTCGTCACGGCCCCGCCGAGCAACGCCGTAAAATCCCCGACCACGAGAAGCAAAAACATCATGACGATCATCGCCACGACCCGGGGCAGCACGAGATACCGGATGGGATCGATCGCCAGCGCTCGCAGAGCATCGATCTGTTCGGTGACCTTCATCGTGCCGAGCTCGGCCGTGTTGTTGGCGCCCACTCGCCCGGAGAACATCAACCCGATCATGACGGGCCCGACCTCGCGCAGCACACTGTAACCTGCGCCCCAACCGAGGAGGCCGTAAGCTCCGTATCGGCGGATATACATCCCGCTCTGGATCACCATGATGGCGCCGGTCAGCAGCGCCGTCACGACGACGATGGCGAAACTCTTGACGCCGATCTCATAGAGATTGCGCCACGTCTCGGGCCCGTCGATCTTCCAGAACGTGACGAGGTTGAGCAGGATCTTGCCCACCAGGATACACATTCCTCCGACCTCGCGGGCCCAACTCAGGAACGTATCCCCCATGTACTGGAGTGCGCGACTCAGTCTCGAGAGCATGGATGCGTATCCGGAAGCGAGAGCCGAGACCTCTCGAGGGCATCTCGAGCGGCTCGAGAGACGCCCCGCCATCTTTCCCAATCGCAGCCGCCGTCGTCAACGGCCGAATCGTTCAGCGCGAGAGCATCTCGACGTCGCGTCCCTGCCAGAACGTCCGGACGCGCTCGTCGCTACAGGATTCGATCTCCTCGATGGTGCCATCAAATCGAAGCTCACCCTCGTCGAGCATTGCCACGCGATCACTGATCGCCTCGATCCCTCGAAGATCGTGGCCGACCGTGATGGCTGTCGAGTCGTATTCGTCCCGGAGCTTGCGCAGCAGCCGAAAGATCTTCGAACTCGTGACGGGGTCGAGGCCCGCCGACGGATCGTCGTAGAGCAAAAGGGGCGGGCGTCGGATGACCGAACGGGCGAAGCTGACTCGTTTTTTCATGCCGCCCGATAGTTCGTTGGGAAACTGATCGGCGGCCTCGGGCAGGCCAATCTCGTCGAGGATGGCTCCGACGCGATCGTCGATGGCCGAATCCGACAGCTCTCCCTCCTGACGCAGCGGAAACGCGATGTTTTCGGCCACCGTCATGTAGTCGAAGAGCGCGTAATTCTGGAAGAGCATTCCGAAGTGAAACCGAAGATCGGCCAGCTCGGTGGCATTCAGTTCGTGGATGTTCTGGCCGCGTACCCACACCTCGCCGGCATCCGGCTCGACGAGCCCGGCGACGATCTTCAACAAGAGCGATTTCCCCGCGCCACCGGGCCCGATCAGCCCCAGATAGGTGCCCTCGGGCACCTCGAGACTTACGTCGTGGAGGACGTATTGCCCGGCGTGGCGCTTGGAGACGCCGTCGATCGTAATGGTAGCCATGTCTATCCGTAGAGGCGTATCGTCAGGATGTAGTTAGTTCTCTGACGATTGGAAGCGGCGTATGTCGAGGGTTATTCACTCTAACAACCGATGATACGTCGCGTACGAGGTCTCCAACCGGAGCTGCCTTCGTCGTCCCCGAGCTCAATTCGAACGGCCCTCCACGAACCAATCATCCACATTGGGGCACATTTCCGTGATTGTTGGGGTATCGCCAAGAACAGGAGTTGAGACAACTGTCGGCATTGTTGTTGTTCCCGTCGTCACACTCCTCCTCTGGTGAATTGACTCGCCCATCACCGCAGCTCGGAGTCGGCTTACAACACGCAGCGAGGGCTTCCCTTTCGTTGCAGCCGTAACTCGAGGGGCATGAAGGCCGAGACGTTCCGTACCAGCAATTCCGATTCGATACGATCGGTCCGGATATATTGTTGGGATTGTTGTCAGTATCTGGAAGGGTGAGATGGCCCGCTCCCGACCCCTGTCGACAATACCTCTCGCCTAGAACGGGAGTGCTATCATTGAGATTGTAGTTCCATCCATCGTTCCGCTCTTCCAGTTGGAAGGGGGTGCAGAGATGCCAGTTACCGGGACAGAAACTACCAAAGTCCTCTTCACAAACCGAATTGCTCGGATGGTCGCAGATAATGACATCTCCATTGGGTGAGCGACTCACGGTGTTAGCCCCATTTTGACAGTTGGGCGAACTCTGACACGAGCCGTTGAGACAGTAGGGGGTGCCTCCCGAACAATCATTGCCGCAACTGCCACAGTTGTTGTCGTTGGAGGTTGTATCGACCTCGCAGCCGTTGCTGGCGTCGCCGTCGCAGTTGCCCTTGCCCGACGGACAGCTCTCGGTCTGGACCGTGATCGACGACGAAGTGGTCAGCCCATTTCCGTCGTCGACGGTCACCGTCACCGACGTCGAGGTGTTGCCATCGTCGGGCGCCTTGAGCGTCACCGTCGCCCCGCTGCCCGCAATCGACCAGTCGTTGCTCTGGACGTTCCACTGGTAGCTGAGCGGGTCGCCATACGGGTCCGAGGCTTTGACCTCGAGCGTCGAGTCGCTGTTCTGCAACACCGGGTTCGGGT
>JAQCND010000051.1 GCA_028274765.1 Bradymonadaceae bacterium | reverse complement strand
CGGACGTCGGCCAGAATTTCGGCCTGTTTGACGGTGTCGACCCCGAGGTCGGCCTCGAGCTCGAAGTCGTACTCGATCTCGTCGGGGTGGTAGCCGGTCTTCTCGCAGAGGACCTCGACCATCGTCTCCATGATCTCGTCGCGCGGCGGCCTGGTCGCCGTCGGCGCCTCGGCCTCAATCGTTTCGACCCCGAAATCACCGCGTTCGGATGCGTCGCGCGGATCTTCAGTCCAGACGCCATCGACCCACAGTTCGGCGAGGGCTCGGAGCAGCGAGACGTCGCCTCCATCTTTCGGGTGATTAGTGTGGACGGCGAGGACGTCGTCGTGATCCCCGAGCGTGCTTTCGACGAAGGTCGTCAGGGCGGACTTGGGCCCGACTTCGATGAAGTTGCGGGCGCCATCCTCGTACATCCGCTCGAGCTGACTCATCCACTCGACCGGGGAGGCAATCTGTTCGGCCAGCCGATCTCGGATCTCGTCCGGGTCCTGTGGGTGGTAGCCGCCGTCGACGTTGGTCAGCACCGGAGTCGTCGGCGAGTTGATCTCGATCGACTCGAGGTGTTCGCGGAGCGGTTCCTTGGCGTCGGCGACGACCTTGCTGTGGAAGGCATGGCTGACGTTGAGAAGTTGGACCATGTGGCCCTCCTCCTCGAACATCTCGACGGCGCGTTCGACGGGCTCGGTCAGGCCGGCGATAATCGTCTGGCGCGGACAGTTCTTGTTGGCGCAGACGACATAGCCGTCGAGCTCATCGAGCTTGGCCTGCACCTCGTCGGGGGGCGCCGGGATGCTGGCCATCAATCCGGCATCGCCGTTCATCGGCGTGGCGTCGGCCATCGCCGTACCGCGGCGGGCCACCGTCTTGAGTGCACTCTCGAAGGGCATCACGCCGGCGGCGACCAGTGCACCGTACTCGCCTAGGCTGTGGCCGGCCACGACGTCGGGCTCGATGCCGAATTGCTGGAGCAGTCGCAGGAGCGCGACGTCGGCGGTCAGGACGGCGGGCTGAGTGTATTCGGTCTGCTTGAGCTTCTCGCGCGCCGCGTCGTCCCACTCCTCGGGGTCCATGACCTCGGTGAGCGATTCGCCGTAGATCGGCTGCATCACTCGGTCGGCCTCGTCGAAGACCTCCTGGACGGCGGGGAATCGCTCGGCGAGGTCCGAGAGCATGCCGAGGTACTGTGTCCCCTGGCCGGGGAAGAGCATGGCGACACCGCCGGTCTGGCGTTCGTCGCTTCGGTAGACGCCCTGGTTGGAGAGGATGCGCCAGCTTTTGCCCTCCTTGAAGGCGCCCTCGATGCGGTCGAGCTGCTGGTCGAGTTCCTCGTCGTCGCCGTAGGCAATCGCCAGTCGGGCCTCGCCGTCGGGGAGCGTCCAGTCGTCGGCGTCGAGCCGGATGTGATATGGCGCCGTCCCCTCGAGCCCCTTCGAGTCGTAGGCGGCTTTGAGCTCGTCGAACGAGGCTTCGAGCGCGTCTTCGGTGTCACCGGCGAGCGCGAGGAGCCCCGACGAGAGATCGATGTCCTCCTCTCGGGTCGTATTGTCGGCACTGTCGCTCGCACGAGCGCTCGAACTGGCCCCGGAGGCGACCGCCGAACCGCTCGACGAGCCGCCCGAGGCACTCGACGTCTCAGCGCTTCCGGTCGTGTAGGTCGCGCCGTCCCAGCGCCTGGGATCGTACTCCTCGAGGGTCATGTGGAAGTTCGTCCCGCCGAATCCGAAGGCACTCACCCCGGCGCGGCGCGGGATCCCGTCGTGGGTCCTCCACTCTTCGGGCTGGTGCTGGATCTTGAAGGGCGTCGACTCGATCTCCATCTCGGGATGGGGCTCCTCGACGTTGAGCGTCGGCGGCTTGATCTGTTCGTCGAGGGCGTAGGCGGTCTTGATGAGACTCGCCGCGCCGGCCCCCGCCTTGAGGTGACCGATCATGGACTTGACGCTGCCGATGCCGACCTGATCGGACCCGGCCGGACCGTTGTCCTCGGCGACGACGGCGCTGGTGTTGCTGAATTCGGTCGGATCTCCTACCGGAGTCGACGTCCCGTGCGCCTCGAACAGCGAGACCGAGCGGGGGCCGTAGCCGGCATCTTTGTAGGCTTCGCGGAGCGCGATCTTCTGGCCGACGGGATTGGGCGCCGTAATGCCCTTGCCCTTGCCGTCGCTGGAGCCGGCGACGCCTCGAATGACGGCATGGATCTGGTCGTCGTCGTCGATGGCATCGGAGAGGCGCTTCAGCACGAGGACGCCGGCGCCTTCGCCCATGACGAAGCCGTTGGCGTCCTTGTCGAAGGGGCGCGAACCGTCTGGCGAGAGTGCCCCGATCTTGCAGAATTTGACGTAGGCCGACGGACCCATGAAGCGATCGACCCCGCCGCTGACGGCCATGTCGAATCGACCGGCTCGCAGGCCCTGGATGGCCTGGGCGACCGAGGCGAGGCTGGCGGCACAGGCAGCGTCGGTGGTGAAGTTGGGGCCGCGGAGGTTGAACGACTGCGCGACGCGTCCGGCGATGACGTTCGGCAGTTCGCCGGGCATCGAGTCCTCGTTGAGTGGCTCGTAGTCCGATTTAAATCGATCCTCGGCCTCGCCGAGCGCCTGGTCGATGTCACGCTCCGAAAGATTGGTCTCGCTGCGGAGCGTCGAGCGCATCGCCATCTCGAACTCCGGATAGTGCACCCGGAGGTTCGTCCAGTCGCGGAGCTCCCCACACAGTGTGTTGCCGAGGATGACGGCGCACCGGGAGCGGTCGAAGTCGGCGTCGAGGTAACCGGCCGACTCCAACGCCTCTCGGGTGGTCTCCATGGCCATCAACTGGGCCTGGTCCATGTGTTTGACCACCAGCGGCGGAATCCGATACCAGCGCCGGTCGAAGTCGAAGTCCGTGATCCATCCGCCGATCTTGCTGTAGGTCTTGTCGGGCGCGTCGCGGTCCGGATCCCAGTAGAGTTCCGGGTCCCACCGATCCGGCGGGGTCTCGCGGATCGCATACACACGCTCTTTGATGTTCTGCCAGTACTCCGGCCCCGACATCGCCTGGGGCATCGTCGCCCCCATGCCGACGACCGCGATCGCACGGTCGGCTTCCGACGAGGCGGCCTTCTCGTGAGGCGTCACCGTGGAGGGCGTGCGAGACGAACCGGAGTGCTCCGAAGAACGCGTGGTGTCGGTACCCATATTCTGTTCTTTCGTCGGGTTGTCAGTGACGTCGTCTGAGGTGGCTTGGATGTTTTGGCGGCGCTCGATGAGGCCTCGGAGCTGGTCGCCGAGTGTCTCGAGCGAACGGCGCCGAAGCTGAGTCGAACGCGACTGGAGTCGAGTCGAGACCGCTCCGTGCTGGATGGCCTGGTCCGTGGCGATAAAGGCTTCGCCCGGCACGACGAGACCGGCGCGAGCTCCGTGCTCGAGACACGTCAGCCCCCAATCGACGGCTGTCTCGAGGCGTTCACCCTCGAGCTCGCCGGGGGCAATCAGAATCTGGAGGGGGGCCTCGCCCGAGGCGAGTTCCTCGAGCGAGACGCGCTCGAAGAGACGCTCGATGGTGTGGCCGCCGTCGTCCGCGTCCGAGGAGGGCATGACCTCGCCGATGCCGCCGATGAGGAGGCGTCGATGGCCCGAGCGTACGGCCTGCTCGAGGTCCCGGGCTGTCGAGACCCCGAGATAGGCGTCGATTCCGCGGTCGGCCAACCTCGAGGCTTGCTCGCCCTCGCCCGCGCTCAATGCAACAGCTGCAGGCGCGTCGGGATGGCGCTCGAGGGCTTCGAGCTGTTCGTGATGAGTCGCGCGCTCGGGGTCCGCCGACACGAAGGCGAAGTGGTGAGCATCGCGAAATCGGTCGAGATGGGCCTCGAGTCGATCGCCCGAGAGATCGCCGAGCGTACTCGAGGGCACGATGCCGTGGTCGGCGACAGCCCTCGCGAAGGCTGGCGTATCGTTGAATTCGGGTCTCGGCCCCTGGACGAGCGCGAGCTCCCCCGACTGATGACTCGCTTCGTGATGGTGCTCGTGAGTGGTCATACTTGCATGTGGTCATCTCGAGTCTCCGGGGAGCGCAAGCTCACCTCGGCCTCACACTCGTCTTCAGCGTTCGCCGCACGTCATCGAAGTCGCATGCTCGTGCAACGAAACCGAAGACGATAGATACACATGGCCACTAACGGAGCGAGATACGTTTAGCAAGGGAAATCTGAAATCTTTTTGCACCCAAAAAGTGACCGACGAGTCAGTGCAATATTGAATGAATAATCAATCAGTCAAGTGAAGCCCAATTTCCAACATGAGTGAATATTCAGTCGGAAATACGTGTTTTATACGTCAAAACCGACGATTTGGTCGATATTTCTCGGTACGATCTCCCTACCTCATCGGGCGCTTCGCGAATGCCGTTCTCAATTTATCTGCTTTCGAATTACGATTTAAAACCAATAAAAAAACACAGTTTAAGACAAAAAATAAAGTTTAAAAAATTAAAAAACACAGATGAAGTTGTCTTCTGATCGATGGCGACACTCGAGCGCGTATCTTTTCCTTGTCTTTCCAAATGAAGCTCGTTCTCTACTCGACATCCGTGCTCAACGTTGTTTCATCGACCTGCATCGATAGGCGCCTGAAGAGCCGCCGAAGGTGGCGACAACTTAAAGCTCCGGGCGTAAGCCCGGGGATCAAAGGAATGGATGCCCCTCTATCGGAGCTCCGAACGGGGCAGAAGCAAGAGCGATGTGATGCATATGTTTGGCTCAATGGGATGAAATGGGGGTTAGACGTCGTACCATCAACCGATATGCCCTCTCACCTCACCTGTGTTTGCTCTAGCGGATCTCCCGACGATGTTGAGGCCCTCTTCCGAGCCCCCGAAGGAAGCAGCAGCCTCTAGCTCCGAGGGTGAGCCCGGTGATCGATGGAGATATGTTCCCACGATCCGAGATCCGAAAGAAGCAGGCCAACACGAACACGAGCGGGGGGGAGCCCGCTCCGTGGTGGGAACGACTCACTCCCAGACGTCGCCGACCTGCGAGTCGACGCGATTCGATGCTCGCTCGCCCCCAGGGGCCGCCCGGGAGGCATATTGCTGCGAGTCTCCCTTCTCGAGTTGCGCCTCTCCTCTCAAGAAGAGTCAAATTCAGTGGGACACGACACCCCCGTCCCCGCGATCCCGCAATAGCCGTTCGGATTCTTGGCGAGGTATTGTTGGTGTTTGGGCTCGGCAAAGTAAAATTCGGGGGCTTCACGAAGCTCCGTCGTGATCTCGCTCTCTCCCTGTTCGTCGAGCGCCCGTTGGTAAGCGTCGCGGCTCGCCTCGGCAATTTCGCGTTGACGGGGAGTATGCCAGTAAATGGTCGAACGGTATTGCGTCCCGACGTCGTTGCCCTGACGCATCCCCTGGGTGGGATCATGGCTCTCCCAGAAGAGCTGGAGGAGTTCGTCGTACGTCACAGTATCGGGATCGAAGACGACTCGAACCACCTCGGCATGTCCCGTTGCGCCGGAACAGACCTCGCGGTAGGTCGGATAGGGGGTGTGTCCACCCGCGTAGCCGACGGCCGTCGTGACGACCCCCTCGAGTTCCCAGAAGAGTTGTTCAGCTCCCCAGAAACAGCCCATGCCGAAGCAAGCTGTCTCGGGGTCGCCGGGATAGGGCGGCTTCAGGGGAGCCCCGAGCACCTGGTGGGTCTCGGGGACCGAAAAGGCGTAATCGTCTCGCCCTTCGAGAGCTTCGTCTTTGGAGGGAAGCGTCGTCTTGTTGCCGCGTCCGAACGAAAACATGTCGTCTCCTCGATAGAGTCACACCTCGTGTGATCGCCTCTCAAGATAACACGAATGCTCTCCGTGTCAGGGGACCATGCACGGCGCGTCACGAAAGATGGGGCTTGCAGGCTCGACGGCGAGTACGTGTGTTCTAAGGGCCATATTCTCTCCTGTTCTTGATCCCCCCAAATGAGTGACAACATTGAGGGGTTGTGAGGGACCGTCGTGTACGTCGACGCTCGAATCTCGAAGGGAGGTGAGTTATGGCCAAGAACGCATCGGAACCCTATTTCAACGAGACGGACGAATTCTTCGAGGCGGAGATGACATACCGCGATCGCGGGGACTGGGAAGAGCTTCTCTCGCTGTACGAACGTGAACTCGGCCACATCGAGGACGAAGAGAAAGCCAACGATCTCCGAGCTCACATCGAATCGGCTCGCCAAAAAGTCTACGCGGATGCCAACGAGGCCGAATATTGAGTGATTGCCCGTCGCGACGCGCCGACTTCGACGCGGCGATACGACCTCCGTGATCGGTGGCGATTGGTCTGGCGCCCGCTCGGTCCAACGAGTTCGAATCCCCATCGCTCATTGTTGCAGACGAGGAGCAGCTCATGTCTCTCATCATCTCCTGGCTCGTACTTGCTTTTGCCGTCTGGGTGACCGCTCAGTGGTTGGACGGGGTGCATCTCCGGGGATTCGGGGAAGCTTTCGTCGTGGCGGCGATCTTCGGGGTGCTCAATGTCTTGCTCGGGAAGCTCTTGCTCGCCTTCTTCGTCGGCATGACCCTCGGGCTCGGACTTCTCGTACTCTTTGTGCTCCGATGGGTGGTCGACGCCATTCTCCTGAAGGTGACGGACATGCTGACCGATCGCATCACCATCGATGGGTTCGGGACCACCTTTCTCGCCGCCCTCTTGATGTCGCTGATCGGCACGGGGAGCGAGTGGCTCCTGCAGAAGATCGGATGGATTGCAGCCACATGAGGAGTGATGCGATGGCCGACTACCGCTATCAGCCATATTACTGCGAGGAAAACATCTGGCATCTCTGCCGCCATCGAGCCGAGGAGGTGGGAGACGAGGTTGAACGATACGCGATGCTCATCTCGAACGCGTCGAAGACTTGTGCACTTTGGTCACAGCGTGCCTCCCCTCAGCTCGGCGAACCCGTCGTGTGGGACTATCACGTGGTGATGCTCGAGTACGACGACGAGACGCCTCACGTCTGGGATCTCGACACGCGACTCGACGTGCCGGTCGAGGCCGCCACCTGGATCGACCATACGTTTCCGATCCGCGAACGAACTCCCGACCGCTTAACCCCCCGCATTCGACTTCTCGAAGCATCGGTGTATCTCGAGGCGTTCTCCTCGGATCGCTCCCACATGCGGGACGAGGCGGGTGAGTGGCGACAGGCGCCCCCCGACTGGGAGCTCATCTACGAGTCCAATCGGGGTATGAACCTCCCCGCATGGCTCGACATGCAGCGCGAGAGCCCCGGCACGGTCCTCGACCTCGAGACCTTCATCCGCCGGCACACCTGATCCGCAACTTGCGCCCCCCGTTCGTTGGGTTGAGGTCCAGTTGTCTGTATCATCGATGGGGCTATCCCGGGTTGAGTAGGCTCGTTCTGCGCATGCCCGGCATCGATGAGACCCCGAATGGCGTTGGCGAGTGTCGGCGAAGGCGAAATGCATGCGAAGACAGCAGGTTCGATCGAACGTCACATATCTCGTCCTGTCACTTGCCTTCGCCCTCCAGGGGTGCAACCTCTACGCCGATCCCACGCCTCAACCGGCCGATACCGACCCGAATCGCGCCGACACGAGGACGTTCTCCGGCGATGGCACGTCCACGACGTCTCCCGAACGCGACACGTACGCTCTCGACAGCTCCTCTCGAGATGTCGGGGCCTCGGATACGTCGGACACGGCGACTCCCCGAGATACGGATCGTCCCGATGATGCCGTCGACTCGACGGATACAGTACCCGACATCCAGCCGAGTGACATCCGAGACTACGATGCGGTTCGGCCCTCGGATGGCGCCGGGCGCGACGGTGATGTGAGAAAAGAGGTGGGAGGGAGCGATAGCGTAGACGGGGGCATCGCCTCGCTTCGGCCCGAGCTCATCTATGTCGCTCGAGCCAGCGGCGAACTCGTCTTCGTAGATAAGGACAACGAGCGCCACTCGACCGGCGTGACAGGAAACATTCGTGCCATCGGTCCCAGCCTGCATTTCGATAGCGACGGCGTCCGAGAGATCCCCTATGCCATCGCTGCCAACGGGTCCACGTCATTGAAGGTTGTCGAGATTCGAGGTGGCGCCACCCAGAGGCTCGCCTCCGACATCATGACGCATACGACGTACAGTCATCTCGCCGTCGCGGAGGTCGACGACAACGATCATCCCGACATCGTCTATCCGAAATCCGGCCAGGTGCTCGCTCATGTCGATGCCTCATCCATGCCCCCATCGCCCCAGACCATCGTCGACGCCAACGCCAACGGCCCCGATGCCAAAGTCAGGGACATCATGGGGGCCGTCGACCTCGACGACGACGGACTCGAATCCATCTACTGGGTGGGGACGGGGAGCAACTTCAAGTACGTCGATCTCAGTCGACCCGACCAGGTGCAGACGGTGTCGAACTCGTATCCGATCGGAAGCAACAGTGGAAGTAGCGGCGTAGGCGCTCCGCGTACACTCGGAGGGACGCTCTACTGGCCCGTGGTCAACGGCTCGAACAATCCCGGCGTGGTCGAGGTGGGGACGAGTCAATTCGAGATGCTCGAGAATACCCCGCCCGACAACGTCAAATCCCCCGTCGCCCTGGCCGATGTCGCGAACGGACCGCGCGACGAGATCGTCTCGGTCGCCAAGGATGGTTGCATCATGTACGTCTCGACGCGCCAGCCCGGCCAGGCTTCAGCGGCGTCAGCTCTCCGAGATCGCAGCC
Organism: Bradymonadaceae bacterium; assembly: GCA_028274765.1. GTDB lineage: Bacteria > Myxococcota_A > Bradymonadia > Bradymonadales > Bradymonadaceae > CAJXPB01. Next base: position 11,563 of record JAQCND010000051.1, on the reverse strand, counting down.
AGCAAGTCCTCGAAGCCGATACGATTCTCGGAGTCACATCGGGATATGCGACGGCTCCGATGCGCCTCAACTCTCCCTGAGCGAGATGAGTGCTCATCGTCCTCAGAAGACTTGTCAGGGGTGAAATTGCAGGACGACTCCCGCTCCGTCGGAGACGATCAGAGGCCGCCACGACAACATGCTTTGAGGCGAGCGCTCGTCGGAACGGGCGAGATCGACGAGGACAAACGTGGTCCCCGTGAGCGCCAGAGCCGTCCCGGCATAGAGGAGCCCTCGCCCGATCCGCTGTTTCGAGACGACCGTCGAGTGCACCTCCGCACCGGGGGGAGCCGATTGCGCTCGAGCTAGTTCGTCTCGAAGATCGAGATGGAGGCCGAAACTCCCGGCCAGCAGCCCCAGTCCCACTCCTCCCGAAACCACTCCCGCCCATCCGAGCGAGGTGAGACGCGTCATATCGCCCCGACTGGGGGGCTCGGCTTGGAACTTCGCTTCGTTTGGGGACGCCTGTCGCGTCGTTTGGTCGGCCTCTCGCTCCCTCCGTTCACTGCGTATGTGAGCCATGACGTCTCGAGCTCGTTTCCGCCGGACGAGCCCCTCGATGAGCGAGCCGTTGCGCGTCACCAGTCCCGGTGTGACCCGTTCTCGAAGCTCGCCCTGTTCCGTACGGAACCGACGCTCGGCTCGACGTGCGGTTTTGAGGGCCTTGGCGTGTTGCTGCAATTTCAGATGAGAGGCCGCGATGTTGAACAACAATACCGGATGCCGGAGGGAGCGATAGGCTCGTTCGAAGGCATGGATGGCCTTCTGGTATCGACCTTCGGTGTAGTGGCGACGTCCCTGTCGGTACGTCTCGCGTTCGAAGGAGTCGGCGGCCTGAGCGAACCCCGTCTCCGGAACGCTGAGCACGAGAAGCACGATGATGCAACATCGGCGGACAAGCATGGAGCGATCCCGTGATTGGACAGATCAAGTGTCTCGAAACAATATCGAGGGCTTCGCGGAGGAGGAGACGCTCTCGAACCGTCTCCATCTGCCGACTCGTCTCACTCCGGACTGCATACGATCTCCACGATCGAGATAAAGGAGGTAGGCGAGGCGACCTCTCGGTGGCAACGGAGCGAGGGGCGACCCGTCCGAGAGAGCCTTCTCATCAGAGGGGGACGGGTTCGAGTTCGTTCGAGGGCTTCGAGTCGTCTTCGGAGGAGTCCGACGGGCCATCCGAGTCTTCGGGCGATGGGGATTCGGAGGGCGAAGAGGATGACTCGGGGGGCTCATCCGAAGAACTCGAAGGCGCTTTGGAATCGCTCGATGTCTCGTCGCTGCCGGCCCGAGAGGGTTCGGTTTCCTTTCGATTCGTCTCCCGTATTCGCTTCGGTCGATCGGACTCTCGGGCCGACTCGACCTCCGAAGCATCGACATCAGCATCCCTCGAAGAAGCCGTGTGTCTACCAGACGAGGGGTTGTCATCTCCGAGACTGGCATCGAGCTTTCTCTCATCTTGGGGCCGAGCGTCGAGAGAGCGTCCCGTGTCACCGAGCGGAGGCTCTGGAACCCCGTGATCGGATGCGGTTTCGGCCCCAGACAACGTCGAAGACATCTCGTTGGAGGAGGACTTTTCGCCTCCCATCCACCACGCTGCTCCCCCTCCGAATAGAATGACAACCCCCACGAGAGCTCCATATCGCGGAGATATCGAGGACAAGACGAGTTCATGTCCCTCGTCCCCCTCGGACGACTCGCGAGACGTCGACGCCGACCCCGTCGACGAAGACGTAGAAGGAGCCGACGCTGAGTCATCGACACTCGTGTCCGTCGCGTTCGGACTCGCCTCGTGATTCGATGATTCCTCCGTGTGAGATGTTGTATTCGAGGGCGGAGCAGGAGTCCCCTGGGCATGAGGATCGAACGGTTGATGGGTCGCATCGGGAGCCACCTCGCTCCCTTCGGATGGGGCTCGAGCACTTGTCGACGAGGCGTCCGTCACGTTGTTGGGGGACTTGTCGACGGAGGCGCTTCCATCGTCTCCGGGAGTCGACTCAGCAGGAAGGGTTCGTTCGACATCCTCAGCGCCCAGCATTGCCTCCAACGACCGGTCGTCTCCGTCGGGCGTTTCTCGAGAGGCTGAATCCTCTTTGGCTTCGAACGCACGGGAGTCGTCCGTCCCATGTGAAATCTCCGGATCGCCATCGTCTTTGCTGTCGCCCGACTCGGGAGGCACGGAGGGATCGGTGGGCGCCAGGGCTACGCTGGGCGAGGGGACTTCGTATGTGGACTCTCCCGAATCGGAGCCGATCACGTATGGCTCCAGTGTGGAGGAAGTCTCGAGATCGATCGCCTCCCAGTCGGCCTCCCGATGGATGTGTTGGAGCTCGTCTCGCACGTCGAGCGCCCCCGAAGGTCGTTCGTCCTTCGCTTTGCTCATTATGCGCTCCACGAGCTCGACCAGAGCATCGGGACAAGCCTCGTCCTCGAGGTGTGTCTCGAGACGAGGGGTGGGCTCGCGAACGTGTTTGAAGGCGATTTCGAGCGTGCGGTCGGCCTCGTAGGGGACGTCACCGACGAGCATCTCGTAGAGAACGATCCCCATCGAGTAGAGGTCGGTCCGCTCGTCGACCGTCTCGCTCGTCGCCTGTTCGGGCGCCAGATAATAGGGGGTACCACAGATGACTCCGTCTCGGGTGAGATTCGTCCCCGACTGCACGGCATGGACGATTCCGAAGTCGACGAGTTTCGTCTGAAGTAGTCCCTCTGGAAGGGCGCTCAACATGATGTTCGAGGGTTTGACATCCCGGTGGATCAGCCCCTGTTCATGGCTTGCCGAGAGCGCCCGGCAGAGTTGTTGACCGATCTCGACGATGAGACTGGGATGGAGTCGCCCCTCGTCGAGAAGGTTCGAGAGCTCGCGCCCCTCGATCAACTCCATGGCCAGATAGAGGGCATCGTGCGTCGTATCGTGTCCGAAGTCGATCAGATTGACGACATGGGGATGAGAAAGGTTGGCGATCGAGCGCGCCTCTCGAAGAAATCGTTTGACGACCGTATCCTCGTCCAGGAGCTCCGCCCGCAGTACCTTGATGGCGACCTCCCGGTCGACGGAGGGTTGAATGCCTCGATACACCTTCCCCATGGAACCACTGCTCAGCGGTTCCAGAATGCGGAATCGCTCGTCGAGCGTCACGCCGACGAGCGGGTCGGTCGATGCTCGGGAAGAAGGGGTATACGCGAAGAGCTCGGTGCCGTCTCGAGTACAGCGCTCGATCTCGGCCTCGTAGACCTCGCCGCATTCGGGACAGATTTTTCGGGAAACAGAGTGATCCGTGGAGCTCATCCGAAACCCGCTCGACGTCAAGCGTGTAGAGCCAACTTCTCAAGTTTGAACAATGATCGGAGCGTATTATGACATATTTCCCCCAAAGTCGCAAAATCCGCGCTGGCCGAGGGGCGGAAACAGCCCTTGCGATGGCTTCGGTCTGGGAACCTCTCAAAAATACAAAAGGCGAGGCCCCCGAGCGGGAGCCTCGCCTCTCGGGCAAATCGAGGAGATGGGATTATTCGTCATCTTGGGAGGGCGTGAAGCCGATCTGGTCGCGACGGTCCGGCGCCTCCTGTTTGAGCTTCTTGGCGATCTCGTCGTACTCCTTCTCCATCTCGGACGTGACGGAGGCTCGCGTCTCCTCGAGGGTCGCCTCGAAGAACCGCATCGGGATCGATTCGGTATCGATATCCTCCCGAAGCGCCCTCCCCCCGGCCTGACGGGTGAGGTTTTCGAGATCGGCGCCGGTGTAACCGTCGGTCCAAACAACAAGAAGCCTTTGGCCGGCCGGATGCCGATGCGTCGGAACGATTCGGGCGAGGTCAGCGGCAGCTCGACGCCCTCGCGAAGCTGACTCTTGGCCTCCTCGAGTCCGCCGATGTCGTCCCACCCGACGTCTGGGACCTGGACCATGATGTCGCGAAGCGCCGAGGGCTGGACTCGCGTCAACGCCCCCGAGAAGTCATCGCGCGTGACCTCCAGATCCTCGAGGTCCTCGTCAGCGATCTCTTCGTCGAGGTTGATCTCTGGGAGTTCGCGGCGAAGTGCCTCGATGGCGGCCTCGCGCGTCAGCGACTCCAGGTCGGCGCCGACGAATCCGTACGTCTTGTGGGAAAACGCCTCGAGGTCGACGTCGTCGGCCAGTGGCATCCCGCGGGTGTGGATATTGAGAATCTGACGACGTCCGGCCTGGTCGGGGACGCCGATGGTCATCTCGCGGTCGAGCCGTCCCGGGCGCCGCAGCGCCTCGTCGACCTGGTCGATCTGGTTGGTCGTCGCGATGACGATCACGTTCTGGCGCGGCTCCAGCCCGTCCATGAGCGTCAGAAGCTGGGCGACGACGCGCCGCTCGGTTTCCCCGCCGACCTCCTCGCGCTTGGGCGCAGTGGAGTCGATCTCGTCGAAGAAGATGATCGAGGGCGCGTCCTCCTGGGCCTCCTCGAAGACCTCGCGGAGGCGCTCCTCGGACTCGCCGTAGTATTTGCCCATGATCTCAGGCCCGGCGACCGAATAGAAGTTGGCCTCCGACTCGTTGGCGACCGCTCGCGCCAGCAGCGTCCTGCCCGTCCCCGGCGGGCCGTGGAGGAGGACGCCTTTGGGCGGATCGATCCCGAGGCGCTCGAAGAGTTCGGGGGATTTCAACGGAAGCTCGACCATCTCGCGCACCTGATCGGTGGCGTCGTCGAGCCCGCCGATGCCGTCGTAGGTAACGTATCCGCTCTCGGGTTGGTGCTCCTCCGGTTCCTCGTATTCGGGACGAAGCTCGATCTCGGTGCCAGGCGTGACCTGGACGATCCCATCGGGGTCGGTCGAGGTCACGAGGAGGCGGATCTCCCGGAGCCCGTAGGCGCGTTGCTCGAAGAATCGGCGAAAGATCTCTTCGGGAAAGGGCAACTGACCCATATCCGACGATTTCCGATAGACCGACGTCGAGACGACGTCGCCGGCTTTGACCGGACGGTTCTGGAGCGTGCGCAACAGCGCCTGACCCGACCCCCACAGTCGGAGATTCTGTTTGGCCGGGGCGACGATGACTTTGTTGGCCGGCTTTGGGTCGGCGGGGCGTACCTCGACACGGTCGCCAATACTGACGTGGGCATTCGACCGAATCAGGCCGTCGAGTCGAATGATCGGCAGCTCTTCATCCTGCTGGTACGGCGGAAGGGCAATGGCGACCGTCTTCTCATCGCCGTCGATCTCGATGATATCTCCCTCCTCGAGCCCGAGCTGTTAGAGGGCCTTGCGGCTCAGGCGAGCGGTGCCCTTGCCGACATCGCGCTCGTTGGCGCCTGCGACCTGAAGATCGAGTGCACTGGAACCCGATGATTCCTGCTAATTCATAACGTCTCAACTCCACATCGATTGCAATTGATACGTCGACACCCATCGACGAGCCGCTCGAATTCAGCGGAGGCGACCATCATGCTCCCCCCTTTTCCGCCACGAGCAAGCACGGGAGAAACATCGGGGAGAAGACGAGAATCCGAGCGCTCGAACATCAACTCGAGTATGAACACGCCTCCTCGAGGTATCTAGCCGAGAGGGAAGTGTCTGTGTGCTCCACAAACGGATGGAGCCCTTGAATCGCCCCTCCGAGTTGAGTGCTCAGCACGAGCCGAACGACGTCGAGGCGTCATCTCGACTGACACGAACCGGTGTGTTCGATGTCGACGCCACGTTTGTGAGCGATACAGTTGTTCTGGTAGGTCTTGCCGTTGCAGCCGCACACGGGATCCGACTGGCTGGGACATAGCGAGGGTCGACGCTGGCAGGCGCCCGACTGCCCCGAGCCGCAGTTGTCATCGGGGTAGTTGCAGTACTCGTCACTCGAACACGTCTCGCCCCCACACTGCGAGGAGGGATTGCAGCGACCGCGATACGCGATGTCGACGCCGGCCGCATGGGCCTTGCATGCGTTGTCGTAGGTCGTCCCGTCACAGCCACACACGGGATTGGAGCGAGGGGAGCATCGTCTCGGCTGGGTCTGGCACTGCCCGGTCGCCTGATTCGCCCCGCAACTGTTGTTCGGGTAATCGCAGTACTCTCCACTGCCACAATTCTGCCCGCTGGCGCCCCCACACGTGGCAGGGGTTCCTCCGCTCGTGTCATCGCTCGAGTCCGGTGACGCCACGTCCGAAGGCACCCCATCCGCGGTGTCGTCCGAGGTGTCCTCGGCATCGGCGACATCCCGGCGTGCGACATCTCCAACTGTCGCTTCCCCATCGGCGGTCGACATGCCATCGCCGACATCCATCGCGTCGGTGACGGCGTCTCCGTCGAGGGCATCGTCGACGGTGTCCATCGACATGCCATCCTCGCCTGCGTCATCGAGTTCCCCTCCATCCTCGGGGGTCTGAGTCTCTCCGCCATCGACCGTATCCTCCATGGACGTGTCTGTTCTCGAGGTATCGCCCGTGGACTCGGCGTCGGAGGACGTATCGGACGCCCGCGTATCGCCGGAATCGGGTTCGAAGACATCGGTCGGCTCAGACGTATCGGCACGGGCATCGATCGGTTCGTTCGTGCCCGTATCTTCCGGGCCACTATCGGGCTGGTCGGGCTCCTGCGTGGAGGTATCTTCCGAGCCGAGCCCTCCTTCCGTGGTAGGACCATCATCGCCCCCACACCCGAGATGAACCAGACAGACGACCGCAAACACGAGTAACGGGAGCCGTCGTTGCATCGTCACTACCCTGCGAAATATCGAAGACCCAGAAGATACGCCACGATCGAGTATCGCGCCCCACCATGCCGCGACAGATCGTGATTGTCAAAACGCGCTGTGCGCGAGTCCTCGCTCGGATGGGAGCGCCTCCGAGTGACGAAAGAATCCGAGACAGGCGTTGTGTCCTTCGGCGTTGAGCCTCAGTCACGACACGTCGACGAGGCCGTCGACGCTCCCCCGGTAAGGAGGGGGTTCAAACCAGAGTGTCGCAAAGTGACGTTGTACGACTAACCCGTGCCTCCGTCGTTGGGGGGCGAGATCACCGTGGAAATTAACAGAACGAGCCCTATCTGCTACCGTCCTTTCGGCTCTCGAGCTGCATGGATGTTTGGCATCCGCTTCTCTCGAATGGGAGATGCACTGCATTTTGCGCTCGATCGCCGCAGCGAACAGATACCGTCGTCCAACCTCGAGCACTTCGCACTCACTCCCGATTATTCCGCACGATTCCCCGGATTGCAGACGATGCACGACGCAAGCCGACATTGCGCATACACTCCCTCGTTGCGAGTCCGGAGACGGGGATGGAGCATTGGGCTCGTGGTGTGTGGGCTGATGGCGCTCGGTCTCGTCGGATGCGGCGTCGATCCCCCGACGGGCGAAGCGCTTCGGACCGGCTCGGAGCAGGATACGGATGCCCCCGCGCCCGCCTCCGATGCCACTTCGACCTCGGGTTCGGTCTCCGATGTCGGAACCTCGTCGAACATGCGAGATGCATCGGGGCCATCGACCGGGGATCGTGACGGCGAATCATTTGGAGACTATCTTGACGGCGGAGACGATCGCGACTCCGAGCGCGACCGCTCGGGAGGCGGGCCCCCCTATCCGATCGTGCTGGCCCACGGTTTCTCCGGATTCGAACATCTGAGCGACCTGGAGGCATTGCCGTACTACTACAACGTCGAGGAGACGCTCGAGAAGGAGGGCGAGACGGTCTTCGTTTCCGAGGTCGATCCCTTCAACGACTCCTACGAGCGCGGTCGCCAGTTGAAGAGAGAGGTCGAGGGATTTTTGGAGCAGACCGATGCCGACAAGGTCCACCTCATCGGTCACTCGCAGGGCGGGCTCGACGCTCGATACGTGGCTCACGAGCGTCCCGAACTCGTGGCCTCGGTCGTCACGATCGCCACGCCCCACGAGGGAACGCAGCTCTCCGACATCGCACTCGGGCTGATCGACCATCCGATGTTTCGGCAGACCGTCGACGCCATGACTCGACTGTTCGGGGAGGTCATCTACGACGACGTCGGCGAGACCTCGAGTGCGGCCAAAGCTCTGGAGCAATTCTCCGAGGAGGGAATCGACACGTTCAACCGCGAGATCACCGATCGGCCCGGCGTCTTTTACGCCTCGATCGCCGGTCGGACCGACTATCATCTCGGCATCACGGAGTGTCGCCCCGACGATGCGCCCTCGTTTATCGAAGAGTGGGAGCACGAGGGGGATACGACGGGGACGCTCTTTCAGTTGACCGAGAACATCCTCAACGGTCCGACCTATCCGGGGTTTCCCAACGACGGACTGGTTCGAGTAAGCCACGCCAAATGGGGCCGGTTTCTCGGGTGCATCCCCGCCGATCACCTCGATCAGGTCGGACAAATCGCCGGTGCGCCGCCGGGACCGCTCAACGACTGGGATCATGTCGAGTTCTTCAAGCAACTGGTCGACTGGCTCCATCGTCGCGAACAACAGCCCTGAGAACTGGGTGTCAACATCCTTTCCAGAGAACTACTCGTGCCGCCATGAATAGTTGCCAGGGCGTCTAGAAGCCGTTGCGTAGGCATTGAAACGCGGTCTCGTGCGACTTCCAGATCGAGGGATCCGTCGACGTCGCCATCCAGTTCATGGCATGGACCCGTTCGGCCCTTGTCGTGTCGGACGTACCGGCGTACGAGTCGACGTGTCGAACCCCTCTCGGCCCCGATGTTTCCGAATGCAATGGATCTCGACCCTCGTCGACGAATACATGGCTCGTGTCACTCGCGATCACCTCCCGTGAGGACAAGACGGCGTCTCGTTGTCAGCGAGCCAGCCCCCCCCCTACAACGACGGGGGAGCCAAACGTGACTCCACGGAGATGAGGATGTGAGATGGACGCCATCGTCACCCATCAACACGCGGATCTGGACGCACTCGCCAGTCTCGTCGCTGCCCAACGCCTCCATCCGGAAGCAATGTGCCTGCGGAGTGGACGTTCGAGTGACTACGTGCAGCGCTATCTGTCGCTCCACAAGGATCATCTCGAGCTCGAGCGTCCCCGAGATCTCGACCCCGATGAGCTCGATCACCTGATCGTCGTCGACGTCCGGCGACGGGGACGGCTCCGAGAGTTCGACGAGCTGCTGGAAGCTGCCTCCGAAGTGACCGTCTACGACCACCATCCCGCCTCCGACGACGACATCGAGGCCGACGAGCTCCACGTCGAGCCGGTCGGGGCCTGTGTGACGCTTCTCTGTGAGGCCATTCAACGGCGCGAGCTCGAAATCGATGCCGAGATCGCCACGCTCATGTTGCTCGGCCTCTACGCCGACACCGGTCGACTGTCGTTCGACAGTACGACGCCACGAGACGTCGAGGCCGCCGCTCATCTCTTGCGATCGGGGGCCGAGCTGCCGGTGGTCAATCGATACCTCAACGAGCAGTTTACGCTCGAACAGCAGACGCTTCTGGCCGAGATGATGTTTCAGATCGAGCCTCTGGCGTGCGAGGGCACCGACGTCGTCGTGGCACGGGGGATGGCCGACGCGTTCGTCGACAACGCCGCCGACGTGGTCGAACACGTCATGTCGCTCGGCGGATACGAGGCGATGTTCGGCGTTCTCGATTTCGGCGACGACGGTCGTATCCAAGTGATCGGGCGCAGTCGCGTCCCGTACGTCCACGTCGGCGAGGTGCTGAGCGAGCTGGGCGGAGGCGGGCACGAGGGAGCCGGCGGAGCGGCTCTGAAGGAGACGACACTCGAGGAGGCGATCGAACGTCTGCAATCCATCGTGGCTTCGCGTTCGATCGAGCCCACTCGAGTGCGAGATCTGATGACGTCGCCGATCGAGACACTCGACCGCGACCTCCCACTGCGAGCGGCTCTCGATCACCTCGAGCGCCGAAACATCTCGGGCGCTCCCGTGCTCGACGACGGCAGACTCGAGGGGGTTATCTCACGGCGAGATCTGGAGCCGGCTCGAGACCAGGATCGTCTCGACCTCCCCGTCAGCAGTCACATGAGCCACGAGCCCATCACGATTGCGCCCGACACCTCGCTGGAGGTCGCCCTCGAGCGGATGACCGAACACGACATCGGTCGCCTCCCGGTGCTCGAGGATGATCGATTGCTCGGGATCGTCACACGCACCGACGTGATCGATCATCTCTACGGCGCATGACGGATGTCGCCGGATGGCTGGAGACACCGGCGATGTGTAGCCCGAGCTTCCAGCGTGACAGAGATGGATCTCCGTGACATCTGCGCGTCAACTGCAGGGGACGCACACTCGTTCGATGGGCAGCAACCATGCCCACGCTCCTCCGTCCCCCCGCGACGACGCCTCGTCGTCGACGTTCGGCCCCATGAGCTCACGATAGAGCACTGGCCACCCGAGAGGGATGGTCCGCGAGGCGGGCGGCGCGCTCGAGTCGCTCGGGATCGAAGTCGAGTTCGAGATAGGACGACTTCAACACGCTCATGTACTCCTCGGGCGGACGCTCGAACTCGTGGGGGGCGAGATCCTTGATGTATACCTGAGCGTCGTGAGGCGTGCCCTCGTCGTCGACTACCGTCTCGATCTGTCGCTCGTATCGATCCGGATGGCCCTCGTAGATGTCGAGCTGTTCAATCTCCTCGGGCGTGATGCGGTAGAGGAGGCCGGCGACCGAGTGTTCCTCGGCCGGGACGATCGTCGCCGGGGCTCCGTCCCAATTGGGGCTATGCCCGCCGAACACGAGCCGGTAGCCGTGAAGATGGGCGATACGGAAGGGCTCGGCATTCGGGCAACGCTCGGCCATCTGCTCACGGTCGAGGTTCGAGCCGTAGGCAAAATACAAATGTTGCATCGAAAACTCCGGAGACTCATTACAACTCGGGGCTCCATCAGGGCTCGAAGCCATGCGCCTCGAAAATGTCTCGGAGACGCGTATAAATTTCACCGCGCGTCAATCCAAACTGCTGGATCGAGTAGTCGTGACTGCTGCTGTAGTCGCGCGAGGCCTCGATCTCCTCGTCGATCGAGCTGCTGACCGCGTCGGTCATCTGGAGATCGAGCCATTCGTAGATGCGATCGACCGTCTCTCGCGGCTCGCCGACGACTGTCGAGAATCGAAAGGTCTCGATCTGTGCGTCGGGGATACGCTCACGTGCCTCGTGCATGCGGCGGTAGTAATCGATGGCGAGATCGGCGAGCTGTTTGACGTGGGGACTGTCGTCCTCGATTCCTGCGGCGTGAAAACGCCAGGGCGTCCGGAACATGCTCACGAACGACGGTACGGTCTCGTAAGGATGACGCACCAGATGAATGAAGCGTGCGTCGGGGAAGCGATCGAGCATCGAGTGAATGCGTCCCGGAATCAGCACCGTTTTGCCGAGAAACTGCTGGTCGGGACCCTGATGATACATCAGGCGCCTCAGGCTCTCCTCGTAGAAGTCCATGGCGCGCTCTCGCGTCTCGCGCTCGAGATCGTCGATGGCGGCGGGACGGGGAAGTGCGTTGATCTCCGGATACAGCAAGTAGAGCCCGGCGCTGAGCAGCGTCAGTACGAAAAGCCCCTCGTCCTCCTCGGCCCGATCGAACGCCAGCGGATGGATGTCCTCCCAG
>JAQCND010000042.1 GCA_028274765.1 Bradymonadaceae bacterium | reverse complement strand
CTCGGCGATGATCTTGTCGTCGTCCTGTTTGATCCGATACGTTTGCATGGTGAGGTCGACTCCATCTCAGGGTGCGGGGCTACAGGCCCCGTGATGAGTAGCTTAGCGTTGGGGTCGGCCTCATTTTTTTTGAGGAGCGGCCGACCCTGACAACAGCCGCGCGCTACATCACCATCTGCGTACTCACACAACCGTTTTGATTTCGAGTCCAGAATGTGACAGTTTGATGGTGTGACATTCTCATATTCGGCGAGTGAACAGCTCACAAGCGGGAGAGACTCATGGTACGATCGCGTGTAAACGGTACGATTTCGATCGCCCTCGTGGCGTTGACAGCCGCTTTTGCGTTTTTAGCAGGTCCGCGGACGTCATCGGCTTTTTGTGGAAGTTATGTCAACAGCGGAGGGGCTGATCTATTCAATAACGCCACTCAGGTCGCGATGATGCGGGAGGGTCAGCAGACGGTCCTCTCGATGCAAAACGACTACGAGGGGCCCCCCGAAGATTTCGCGATGGTAGTACCCACGCCGCAAGTGCTGGAGAAAGACGACGTCAAGACCATCGAGGATGGCGTATTCGACACCATTGATCGGCTCACGGCGCCCCGACTCGTCGAGTACTGGGAACAGAATCCCTGTAGAAGCCGCCAAGGGCGTGACGCCGCATTCGGAGGCGATGCGGGATCGGCTCCACGCGCCGATTCGGGGAATCGAGGCGATGTCGACGTCGAGGCGAAATTCGACGTCGGTGAATACGAGGTCGTCGTCTTGAGCTCCGACGAGTCCTCGGCGCTCGAGGCCTGGCTGCAGGACAACGGCTACAACATCCCGTCTGGCGCCGACATGTATCTTCAGCCCTACGTCCAGCAGGGGAATTACTTCTTTGTCGCCCAAGTCGACGTCGACAAGGTCGAGTTTCAAAACGGACAGGCGGTCCTCTCGCCGCTTCGCTTCCACTACCAGTCCCAGCAGTTCAAGCTGCCAGTACGGATGGGGCTGGTCAACTCCCAGGGTCAACAGGATCTCATCGTCAACATTCTGGCGCGCGAGCAGCGCTACCAGGTCGCCAACTACCCGAACACGACCATTCCGACGAATCTGCGAGTCTCCGAATCGGTCAAGGAGAACTTCCCCTCGTTTTATCGGTCTCTCTTCGAGCGCACGCTCCAGCGGAACCGCGAAAACGGTCAAACCCCCGTCGTGACCGAGTATTCGTGGGATGCCTCGAAGTGCGATCCCTGCCCGGGGCCGACGCTCGATCAGAGCGACTACCTGACGCTCGGCGCCGACGTCATCTCGGACGATTCGCAGCAGCAGGGACGCCGTGGGCCCAGACGTCGTCGTGGCTGGACCATTACTCGGCTCCACGCTCGATACGACTCCGAGACGCTGGGTGAAGATCTGGTCTTCGAGAAGGCCTCCGCGATCCGAGGAGGGCGAGGACTGCCCGGCAGTCTCCAGCAGGGCGCGCAGGATGCCCGGAGAAATACCTTTCAGGGGCGCTATATCATCACTCATCCCTGGGAGGGACCGGTCAACTGTGACAATCCCCGGTATGGACGGTGGGGCGAACAGCCGAGCGACGGGGGCGGAAGTACATCCTCCGTCCAGAGTGCGCTCGGACAGACCAACCGCTCCTCGTCCGCCGAGGCCAATGTCGATCTCGATAACACCATCCAAGATGGCGAACCCGAAACCGCCGCCGACCGAAGCAGCGGATCGAGTGGCGACTCCGGGGGTGGATGTCACACGACTGGACAGAATATCCCGGCCTCTGCCGCATGGTTTGTCGTCTTCATCTTGGCTGGATGGCGACGATATCGACATCGACGGAACGACTGAGTATCGCTCACTCCCCCCCGAATGTACCGTTCGGAGGGCGGTAGCTTACGCGACACGGAGGCATTCGGCGGGCGGCATCCCAGTTCGTGACCCGCGGATTGTCGAGACGCTGGCTCACGGTTGAGTCTCTCTCGTCTCGTCGAGCCAGTGAATGACGATGAAGCTGTAGCTGAAAACGGAGGTTGCCTCGCGCTCCAGTTCCAGCGGATAGAACCGGCGCATCTGATCGCCCGTCTCCGTCACCTCGTCGCGTATCAGATAGACCGCCACGCTCGCCTCGACGACCTCCGTGGCCCGCTCGTTGGCCAGCCGGAACTGCAGCCGCTTTCGGCCGTCGTGCTCGTGGACGACGACGGCGTCTGAGAAACGGACGCGGGCGGTCGAACGCGAGAATTTGGCAAACACGATCCCCGTCGCCAGCGCACATCCCATGACCCCGAGGAGCGACTCGACCCCCACCAGCACGTGAGCAACGGTGGTCGTGGGGTGCATCCCGCCGTAGCCGATCGTCGAGACCGTCTAGATGCTGAACCAGACGTGATCGAGAAGCGACGACGGCCCAGCCCCCTTGATAGCCCCTCCAGCTCGAAAATATCCATCCGAAGGTCGAGCACAGCAGTGCGTACCTTCCCGAAGAGGGCAATGAGCCGCATCCACGCGAGACGCAGCAGTCGATGATAGAGATCGTCGGCCAGCGTATCCCACATGATGACAGATGGGGGGCGAAGACAATCGTCGAGGCGATGAACGCCCGGCGACAGCAGAGCACGCGTACCTGACCGTCGGATAGCAAGAGGGCGTGTGATTGGTGAACAAGCAACTCCGAAGACAAAGCCATGTCGTCGGAGCACGTGCTCGAGGTCCGAGGGAGGTCGACGATTGAGTGAAACCCCTCGTATCGAGATGGGCTCGCCAGACGCTCGTGCAACCGAGAAGACAGGAGGTCAATCGCATTCGAGCCGCGTCTCCCCAGAGGTAATCCGGTTAGGAGCCGGCGCTCCAGAAGGCGGCCGAGCTTCACGCCCCCTGACGCCCCTTTGGAGCGCTTTTATACATCTTCGAAGTGAGCAGCTTGCTGGCCAGTCGCCGAGTGATTCCTTCTTGAGTAGAAGCGAAGCGATAAAACGTATTCCGAAGGGAGGAGCGTCTTGTCGTGTCGTCTATACGTCTAACGCGATCGCCCTGGAGAAGACCGTTCGAGGATTGCAGATTGCAGAGCCTCTCGAGGCTTGATACGACACGGGGGCTCGAGACGATCGATGGGCAACTGACAGACGAGAGAGTTGAGCGATGAGTATCGACCGCGACGATGTCGAACATATTGCCGAGCTCGCCCGCATTCGGCTCGACGACGACGAGATCGAGGCGTTCCAGGACGATCTGGAGGACATCCTCGAATACGTCGAGACGCTCGAGGCGCTCGACACCGAGGACGTCGAGCCCACCACCCATGCGATCCCTCTGGAGATGGAGGGACACGCCGACGAGCGTCGTGAAGAACTCGAGCACGAAGACGTGCTCGACAACGCCCCGGAGTGCGAGGAGGGCCACTTCCGCGTCCCCAAGGTCGTCGACGACGAGTGACACCCCCCGAGGCGTCGCAAGCTCCCCGGCGGCACGCGTCACCCACAGTTTCGAAATACGAGCGCGAGAGACGACACCATGTCGATTGCAAGTCTGTCCGATCAGCTCGACGAGGGCGAGACGACGGCGGTCGAGATCGCCGAAAAGACCTACCGCGCTATCGTCGAGGGTGAGACCTACAACGCCTTCATTTCGGTCGCCGATCGAGACGATCTATTCGAACGGGCCGAGTCCATCGACGAGCACCTCCAGAATGGCGACGAGGTCGGTCCGCTGGCAGGGGTCCCGATCGCCGTTAAGGACAACATCTGTACCGATACGATGCGAACGACGGCGGGTTCGAAAATGCTCGAGGACTTCGAATCGCCCTACGAGGCAACGGCCGTCAAGCGGCTTCGCGAGGCCGGCGCGCTGATCGTAGGGAAGACGAATCTCGACGAGTTCGCGATGGGATCCTCCAGTGAAACCTCTCATTTCGGACCCGTTCGCAATCCCCACGACCCCGAGCGCAGTCCGGGCGGATCGTCGGGGGGATCGGCCGCCGCCGTCGCGAGCGACCAGTGTGTCGCCGCCCTGGGAAGCGATACGGGCGGAAGCGTCCGTCAGCCGGCGAGCCACTGCGGCGTCGTCGGGTTGAAGCCGACCTACGGTCGCGTGAGTCGCCACGGGTTGATCGCTTACGCCTCCAGTCTCGACCAGATCGGACCGATGGCCGACACCGTCGAGGATGCGGCCCGCATGCTGGAAGCCATCGCCGGCCAGGACCCCGAAGATGCTACCAGCGCCGACGAGTCGGTCCCTCGTTTGCACCGAGCCGTCGACGAGTCGATCGAGGGCATGACCCTCGGGCTCCCGGAGGAGTACTTCGGCGACGACACCGGACTCGACGACGAGGTCGCCCGGTGCGTCCGGGCAGCGATCGATGAGCTCGAGGCGGCGGGGGCCGAGGTTGTCGACGTCTCACTGCCCCACACCGAGCACGCCGTCGCCGCCTACTATCTCATCGCCACCGCCGAGGCCTCCAGCAATCTGGCCCGGT
>JAQCND010000032.1 GCA_028274765.1 Bradymonadaceae bacterium | reverse complement strand
CCGGAGACGGTGTACGTCGGCGAATCGGGGACGGGGAAGTTTACCAACGACGTGCTGGTCGGCGACCACCACTTGAAAGCCGACGAACCCCCAAGCGTCGGCGGCGACGACGCCGGGCCGACCCCCTACGACTACCTCTCGGCCGGGCTGGGCGCCTGCAAGTCGATGACGATGCGCATGTATGCCGAGCGCAAGGGATGGGACGTCGACAAGATCCAGGTCCGAGTCGACCACGACAAGATCCACGCCGACGACTGCGAGACGTGCGAGACCGAGGACAAGAAAGTCGACCACTTGAGGTGTCGCATCCGGCTCGACGGCGATCTCAGCGACGAGCAGCGCGATCGCATCGTCGAGATCGCCGGGAAATGTCCCGTCCATCAGACGCTCGAGCGCGACAACAAGATCGAGACCGAACTCGAGGAGCAGTGAGCGCGATGGCCTCGAGTCAGTTTTCATCCTCGTCGATGCGACTCGTCACCGGTCCCTCCTGTCTTATGTATTTGCTCTCGCGCTCGGGACCGTAGGAACGTTCAGCGGCGCTGGTCATCTCCTGAAAGACGAGCTGGCTGATCCACATGCCGGGACAGAGTTTGACGCCGACGCGCCCGAGGTTGCTCAACTCCAACGTGATATTGCCCTCGAACCCGGGATCGAGAAAGCCCGCCGTCGCGTGCACGACCACGGCCAGTCGACCGATGCTGCTCCGCCCTTCGACGCGTTCGACCGTGCGCGTGTATTCGGCCGACGTGTTGTCGTCGCGGGTGTCGATATACGAGACGTGGGGGAGCTGGTAGACCACGAACGTATGACCCAGTCGAACGTCGACGCTCACCGGCTGGAGCTGGGTGTCGAGATCCTCGATGGGCTCGATGACCAGCTCGTCCTCGTCGAGGCGACGGCGGATGTCGCGGTCGGATAGCATCACATCGGTTGGGAGGCTGGCGGTTTACCTGAGGTCGGTTCGTCTCAGATGACGTCATCGCACGAGAGATCGAGGTCCAACCGACGTCTCGAGTGCAGGTTTCGAAGGTCCTGATGTTCCATGAGTTCGCGACGAGCCAGACAACACGGTATGCGTTGATTGTGAGGAGAAACGAGGAGGATGAGCGGCACGTATCGAGAGCATGACGCAACAAACCCCCGATGCCTGCCGACGATCATCAATGAGGGGCACCGGCGAGCTGTAGGTGGATGGAAGGAGCTCGCCGTCGGACCGAGCGCGTACCGATGCGGTCGGTCTGCCCCCTCGAGATCGACTGGCCGGTCTGCGGCGGGCGGCGCGTACAGGCGCGCCGGAGGGATGAGATCGGGGGATTTGTACGACAAGGGCTCGATTTGGCACAATCTTGTGGTGAGACGACTCTGAAACGAGGAGGGATACGATGACGACAGATGACACGGATGCGACATCTCCCGACGAACGAGCAGCTCTCTCGGTGGAGGGCGTCTCGATCGGCGACGCCTTCGGCGAGCGCTTCTTCGAGTGTCGATCCGATCAGCAGGCACGAGAGGCCATCGAGGCGCGCGAGCTCCCCGAGGCGCCGTGGCGGTACACGGACGACACGGTCATGGCGCTCGGGATCGCCGAGGTACTGCGCGAGGCAGGCGAGCTGGATCAGGAGCATCTGGCGGACGTCTTCGCCGAACGCTACCGCCGCGAACCCCGCCGCGGATACGGCTCCAATGCCCGACGTCTCCTCCAACGCGTCGCCGAGGGTGAGGACTGGAGCGAACTCTCCCACGAGGCGTTTGGCGGGGAGGGTTCGTTTGGCAACGGAGCCGCCATGCGAGTGACTCCGGTCGGTGGATATTTCGCCGACGATCTGGACGATGTCGTCGAGGCGGCTCGCCAGTCGGCCGAGATCACGCACGCTCATCCGGAGGGCATCGCCGGGGCGATCGCCGTCGCCGTGGCCGCTGCCGTTGCATGGCGCACTCGCGGCGTCTCGGCCCGAGGGGTTCGCCACGCCATCATGGACGAAGTGCTCGAGCGAACGCCCGAGAGCAGCGAGGTGTACGACCGACTCGAGCGGGCCGACGATCTCGAACACCATCTTGAGCCCTCGGAGGTCGCCGATGAGCTGGGGAGCGGCCAGCGGGTGACGGCGATGGATACGGTTCCGTTCGTCGTGTGGTGTGCCGCGCACTACGTCGACGACGTCGAGGAGGCCATGTGGCAGACGGTCTCCGGCCTCGGCGACCGGGATACGACCAGTGCCATGGTCGGCGGCATCGTGGCGCTCCGGACGGGACGTGACGCGATCCCCGACGAATGGCGCGATCGACGCGAAGCACTCGACTGGTAATCGCTTCTCGAGACAGGTGGACTCGTGACCGGACGCCGCGAGAGTGTCTGGGGATGAGGCTGGGCCGACAAGTTCCCGAGCGACGAGGCACGCGCCAACATCGCCGATCAGGTGCAGTATCTCCTGGGACTCGACGATGAGGCCCCCGATCCCCAGGAGCCGCCATCGATCGAGGACGT
>JAQCND010000024.1 GCA_028274765.1 Bradymonadaceae bacterium | reverse complement strand
CCGTCCCAACGACGCTGGCTGGCGCCGACCTCTCGATCGTCGCCGGCATCAGCGCCGAGGCCGACTCCGGGCTGGTCGACGAAGATGTCGGCGGGGGCCTCTCCGACCCCAACCTGATGCCCGCGGCGATCGTCCACGATCCCGCCCTCTTTGCGACCACGCCGCGCGACGTTCTCGCCGGTTCGGCGATGAACGGCTTCAACAAGGGACTCGAGACGCTCTACTCCCGCCACGCCACACCCGTCACCGATGCGACCGCCACTCGCGGCCTGTCACTGATGAGTGAGGGCCTGCGCGAACTCGGGGATCGCGAGCCCACCGAGGATATTCTCCAACCCATCGTCGAGGGACTGATTTTGGTCCAGTTCGGCATCGCCCGACCCGGGCTGACGACCCTCTCGCTGATGCACGCCTTCGGCCACACGCTCCGAGATGGCTTCGACATTCAGCAGGGGACGGCACACGCCGTCATCACGCCGGAGGCACTCCGGTATCTCTTCGACCACGTCGACGGCAGTCGCGATCTGCTGGCCGAGGCGCTCGACGTCGAGGGCGCCGACGACACGACCGACGCCATCGTCGAGGCCATCGCCGAGCTCCGCGACGGGCTCGATCTTCCCTCGCGCCTTCGCGACCTCCCCAACGCCGACCGCTCGATCCTCCGCGACATCGCCGAGGCCACCATCGAGGATGGCTTCATGCCCAACCGGCCCGAGGGCTTCGATCCGACCGCCGACGACATCGAGGACCTCCTCGAAGCCGCCTGGTGACGGGCCGATGTATTTGAGATGAAGCGCGAGTCGTCTCGGGGACGTCATCTCCCGAGACGGCAACGATTCTCACCACATGGAAACGGGGGCAGGTCACTCGGAGGAGGATGGCCCCGGCAAGTCGACGTCGGCTCGCGGGGGAAAGGCCGTATTCGAGTACACCTGGGGGATGCGGCGATCTCGGACCTCGAGCCCCATCGCCTCCGAGAGTCCATCGGAGTCGGACGAAGACGACGTCGAGGTCGTCTTCGTGTAGTTGCGACCGCTGAAGGGCGTCCAGAGACGGCGCGTCAGCACGCGGGCGGCGAGTTGAACCGACTGGTTTCCACCCCGTTTGGCCTCGCGGAGTGTCCGGGCCGAGGGGCGATGGAGCCCCGAGACGATCACATTCGACCACGAGTCGCCGTCGCGGCGAAAGTCGGCCGTCCACCGTTCGATTCCCTCGAACCCCGGCGACGCCCAGACGAGGATGCGAGCTGGATCGGAACGTCGACCCGGGTGATTCAAGAGGAGAAAAGTCACCGCGGGGGTGCCACCGTTGTCGAGAGAACGGAAGAATCGACAGGCGAGTCCTTCGTAAGCTGTCGCGTCGTCCGTCCCCACCACGAACGTCAGGTCCATTCGGGTGCGGCTCGAGGTGTCGCGCGGCTCGATGGCCTCCATGATGAGGTCGAGACTCTCGCGCCGAACTTTCTCAGAGGCATCGGTACGAAGCATCTGAAGGACGGGAAAGACTGCTCCCCAGATGTCGCCAACCGTCTCCGCATCGTCGACCCGCCAGTAGTCGAAGGCACTCAGCTCCGAACTCAAGCGGTCGGGCGTGCGAGGCGTAGACTCTTCGGGGGTCAAGCCTCGCCAGGCGGGCGAGTGATCCTCGTGCAAGCCGATCAGCGGAGTTCCGTCGGCCGATACACGAGTCGAGGCCTCGTGACCGCGACAACCTGCTCCCCAGACGAGACCGAGTGCAGCGACGACGATCATTCCGATGCAAGTGCGTCTCGACATGGGTTGATGCCCTCCCAAACGTGAGAAACGTGAGTATTCGAGCGCGGACGAAGCTGACGTGACGTGTGCCCCGTTCGGGCGGGGCATTCAGTCGAACACGTATCCCAACCCGAAGAATCCCGTCTGCCGCTGATACGCGCTGGCCGAGCCAAACTCCTCCAGGAAGAGTCGATATCGCGCCTCGAGCTCCCAGTGATCGCCGATCACCCGTGTGAGCGAGGCGATCGCCGAATTGCGGTTGTTCTCGTCGACCGTGAAATTCGCGCCCACCAACAGGGGATCCTCGTATTGCGTCCGCTGGAGGCGCAGGCGACTCGAGACGTACAGGCGCCAGGGGAGGGGAATCGTGGCGCCGAGTTCGACGCCGTGGCGTCTCAGCCCCTGACCGTAGGCGTTCGAGAGATTCGCCCAGAAGAGATAGTGGGCCTGGAGGATGACGCTCGAGCGATAGGCCCCCCCAACCCGTACGACGTGGAGTCCGTCTCGGCGCTTCGTGCCTTCGTCTCGCTGCACGAGATCCTCCCGTCGCGTCAGTCGATCGGCCCGGAATCGACGCTGTGAGAGCGTGTACTGCGTCTGGAGCTGGAGTCCCTCTACGATGTGCACGCCGACATCGATCGAGCCGGTGGGGCCGTGGCTGCTGGAGGTGGGATTGGGGCGAAAGGCAAAGTAACGCCATCCGACTCGTCCTCGCACGACGACGGGATCGAGCCGAAGCGTCGGGCCCGCGACGGCCCGTCCGCGGCTGTAGTCCTGGCGCGAGCGTCGCTCCAGTCGGTCTTTGAGGCTGACGTCGAGGTCGAGTCGCAGCGAAGAGCCGAGTCGGTGTTGATACGTCATCCCTGCTTCGGTCAACAGCGTGTCGGCCTCGCTCGTCTGAACGAAGAGTTTTCCGCCCTGCTGGAGGCGGAGCTGGAGCGAAGCATTCTCGGTACTCGGCAGTCGCCCCTCGAGCGCGAGAAAATACCGGGTGAGGCCATCCGGGGTGACCGAACCGTCGTCGGCCCGGCGCCGGGCGTTGCTGTCGTATTCTCCTCCCAGGCGAATCGTCCCCTCGAAGTCGGCCTCGCGCGACTCGCGCTCCGAGGGCTCGGGCGCTGATGGAGAAGGCGAATCGGGGGAGGCCCCCATCAAGAGCGGAACGAGGGAGAGCAGCACTCTCGCGAGCACGGTTCGAGCCCCCGACATATCTGGAGGGTCAGGGCGATCGCATAAGGAATGCCCCACTGCGAGCGTGAGCCGGCTGGAAGCCCACTTCCGGAGGACGTACAGGGGCGCTCCGAAGAAGCCGGGCCTTCCGGATCGACTCGATATCGGTTTGGAGCGCCAGCCTCCCTGCGTGAGCCGGCTGGAAGCCCACTTCCGGAGGACGTACAGGGGCGCTCCGAAGAAGCCGGGCCTTCCGGATCGACTCGATATCGGTTTGGAGCGCCAGCCTCCCTGCGTGAGCCGGCTAGATC
>JAQCND010000017.1 GCA_028274765.1 Bradymonadaceae bacterium | reverse complement strand
GACCGGATCTCGTCGAGGTGGGGCTCCGGATCATCGAGCGTCCCCTTGTCTTGGGATTGAACGACGATGTGAGCTTTCGTCCCCAGGATTTTCTCTTTGAGGTCCTTTTTGAAGCCCCCCATGACACTGAGTACGACGATCATTGCCGTCACTCCGAGAGCTACCCCCGCTACGGAGAGGAGAGTGATGACCGACAGCACGCGACTGCGCTGCTTGGCCATCAGATAGCGAAGACCGATGAAGCTCTCGTAGGCCATGAGGGCGACGGAGGGAGGGACAGTAAACGGACGGGGAGGGAATTACTGGGGAGGGACCTCGTCGTCGGCCTCCGGCTCGTCGTCGGCGGTCTCTTCTTGCAGCAGGTACGCCTCGATGAATTCGTGGATCTCGCCGTCGAGGACACTCTCGACGTTGTTGAGGGTGACCTCGGTGCGCAGATCCTTGACCTGCTGGTAGGGATGGAGCACGTACGATCGAATCTGACTGCCAAAATCGACGTCGTTCTGCTGTTCGTATTTTTCGGCGGCTTTCTCCTCGCGGCGTTCCATTTCGCGCTCGTAGAGCTTCGAACGCAGAATTTTGCGCGCCATGGACCGGTTTTTGTGCTGCGATCGCTCGTTCTGGCACTGCACGACGATGCCGCTCGGGTGGTGCGTGATGCGCACGGCCGATTCCGTCCGGTTGACGTGCTGGCCTCCGGCACCCGAGGCTCGAAAAGTATCGACGTTGATGTCCGAATCGTTGATTTCGATCTCGATGTCGTCGTCGATCTCCGGCGCGACATCGACCCCGGCGAAACTCGTGTGGCGTCGGTTGGAACTGTCGAAGGGGCTGATGCGGACGAGTCGGTGGACACCGTTTTCGGCTTTCAACGTACCGTAGACGTAGTCGCCTTCGACGAGGATGTCGATGCTTTTGATGCCGGCTTCCTCACCGTCCTGGCGATCCGTGATCTCGGCGTCCCAGTCCTGGGATTCGATGTACCGAAGATACATGCGAAGCAGCATCTCGGCCCAGTCCTGGCTCTCGGTCCCGCCGGCGCCGGCATTGATCGAGAGGATGGCATTGTTGTCGTCGTGTTCGCCCCCGAACATGCGGCGCTTTTCGAGCGTCTGGACGGTGGATTCGACGTCTTCGACGAGCTCGCGGGCCTCTTCGACGGAGGCTCTGTCGCCGCCGGCTTCGTCCGCCAGCTCCAGCAGCACACGGGCGTTCTCGAGCTGTTCGTCTTGCTGTTCGAACGTCTCGATCAGGGACTCCAGATCACCTCGTTCCTGCATCAACTCTTGGGCTTCGTCGGGGTCGTCCCAGAAATCGGGAGCCTGACTGATGGCGTTGATTTCCTCGAGTCGGGCGCGCTTTTCATCCAGGTCAAAGATGCCCCCTCAGCTCGTCGACACGGTCTCCGAGCTGTTCGACCTTGTCGAGCATCTGGTTGCTCATGAGGTCTCCTTCGCAATGAACAGGCGATGGTTCGTATCGAATGGGCCCCTCGAGAGGACGGGGCCGCGCCGATCGGTCACCTTGTGTAACGCGTGCCTCGAATGACTGTCAATCTCGTCGGGGGAGGCGAGCAGAGCGATCGCATTAGAGATATAAGCAGCACATTCACGATTCGACATCCATCAGGTCGCCTCCATCATCCCGTTCGAGGATCGCTGCATCGACATGCAAGCAAGGATGCCCACGATACACAGACGCTCCGACCCTCTATCGAGTCTATTCGTGAAGCTCGGCCCCGGAGCACCGGCTTCCGGCCGGCTTACCGCTGCGTAGAATGAATCCTCGTGCGATCGCCCTGGGGAGGCGAGTACCATCATCAGCCGTGGATCCATCTCTGAGTGGACGGGTCGCGAGACCGCTCATTTCAAAGACGTACAGGGGCACGCCAGGAAGCGCGACGCCGTGACGAGTCCCCTACAGATCGTGATGACACTTAAGTGAGACGGATGCACCGCCTGGCGACACCGGGCCCCCTTCGAAGAGATGGGCCGTATCATCGACGAAGCATGCTTGCCGGTCCCCGTGCCATCGGCCCCGCTTCGGCCCAGGTCGAGTCAGCGATCTACTCGAGCTTCACGCTCGAGACGAGGTCACCCTGCGACCCTCCAGAGCCGAGATGCAAAGCTTCGTACGCATTCGAACGGAGGCGCGAGATGGCTCTTTCCTCCTCGCCCCTCTGCGCGCAGCCACTGGACATCATCTTATTCTCCCTCGTCTGCCCCGTTTGAATTGCGGCCGCACGGACAATAGAGTGGGTGATGAATCATTATCTCGACGGATGATGACTTTCTGCATCTCCGAGGCGCCATGGTACGGAACGACGAGCTTTCGGTCGGACTCCTATCGGTGGGATTAGCGGCATTGATGGTCTCTGCGCTCGGATGCGGGCGGAGTGGCCTCTCCGGACGCTGTCAGACGGATGCCGACTGCAGTCCGGGGCTGGAGTGTGTCGATTCCACGTGTCGTCCCGAGCCCTCTTCGCCCTCTCCGTCACCGCCCCCTCGCGACGTGTCGGATGCCACCGACATGCCGGATGGCTTCGATGCCGACGACGGGAGTGAACTCGACAATCCGGATGGCAACCCCGGATCGAGCGCCTGCTGTGTCGGAGCGCGCTGCCTCGTGACCTCGGGGCAAGAATGCGCCGAACGGGGCGGCCTGTTCAACGAAGGCCAGAGCTGCTCGGAGGTCGACTGTGACAACAACGAGGAGTCGGGGGCGTGCTGTTACGGTCCCTCCGACGAGCGCTGCCTCGTCACCACGCGCACCCAGTGCGAGACGGGACGTCTCGGGGAGTTCAATTCCGATCGTCAATGTACGGCCAACCCCTGTCAGACGACGGAGACGACGGCCTGTTGTGTGGATGGAGCGTGTCGCGAACTCACCGAATCTGCATGTCGTCGCCAAGGAGGCGATCCAGCGGCGGCCGACAATTGCGAAGGCGGAGGGCCAAGTGCGGATGCAGGTAGCTCCGTCGTCTGCCCCGATCCGCCGGAGGGCCGAGCGTGCTGTCTGGAGAACGGCGAATGCACCGTTACCGACTCGAGAACGTGTCGCCAGCGTGGCGGCACGCCTCAGACGATGGAGGCCTGTACGCCCGAGACGTGTGGCTCCGACCCCGAACCGAGCGCCTGCTGCCTCCCGAACGCTCAATGTACGCTGGCGACGCCGACCGAATGTCGCCAGCGCGGCGGCACACCTCGGATGGCCCAGGCCTGCACCCCCGAAACATGTGGCGCCGCTCCCGAATCGCGCGCCTGCTGTCAGCAAGACGGTTCGTGTACGGAACTTCCGCCCCAGCAGTGCCTTCAGCAGAATGGACAGCCCCAGGCCGCACGGCAGTGTTCGCAGGCTCAATGTCAGCAACCTCAACCCCGAGCGTGCTGTCTCGGCAACGGGGGATGCCGTGAACTCGATCCCCAGACGTGTCGTCAACGCGGCGGGACTCCCCAGTCCTCCGACCAATGTACGTCGAACACGTGTGGCAATCCTCCCCCTGTCAAGGGCGCATGCTGCCAGTCGGACGGGACGTGTTCGCCGACGACCTTCAACCGATGCCAGCAGCTCGGTGGGATCTTCAACGCCGACGACACGTGCTCCGAAGTTCAGTGTGACCAGCAGGGAGCATGTTGTATCCAGGGGGGGCGGTGTATCCCGACCACGCGCTCGCAATGTAACCAGACTAGGGGACGGACCGACTTCAGCCCCGGTCAACGATGCGAGGACGTCAACTGCGGGGGAGGCGACCCCGATGCCTGCTGTGCTCGCGGGCTCTGTGCAGAACTCCAGAGCAACGAGTGCCAGCGCGTCGGGGGAACCCCCAAGCCCGGTCAGTCCTGCGGTCAGGTCCAGTGCAAGCCCCCCGCGAGTGGGGCATGCTGTACAGACCAGGGCTGTCGCGAGGTGACGCGACGGCGCTGCAATCGCGCCGGTGGCGACTTCAACGCCAATCAGCGATGCGGCCAGACTCAGTGTCCCGATCCCCCCACGAGGGGAGCGTGCTGTCTCCAGGGAACGTGTCGTCAGACCACCGAGCAGCAGTGTCGTCAAAACGGCGGCACGTTCACGGCCGATACCCCCTGCTCTCGCGTCAGATGTGATACGTCGCCGGCGGGAGCCTGCTGTATTCAGGGGAGCTGTACGGCGCTCTCCGAATCGGAATGCCGACAGCGAGGGGGCGATTTTTCATCCGGACTGGACTGTGACGAGGTGCGCTGTATCCCCGAGCCGCCCGGTGCCTGCTGCCTGCCGAACGGCTGTCGGCGGACAACGGCGACGCAGTGCCGACAGCAGGGCGGAGACTTCAACTCGGGGCAGACGTGCGCAGAGGCCGACTGTCAGCCCCCCCCACCTCCGTCGGGCGCGTGCTGTACGGGTCGGGGCTGTCGCAGCGCGAGCGAGCAGGCATGCCAGCAGCTCGGAGGCGACTTCAATCCGGGACGGCAGTGTGCGCAGGTGCAGTGTCCTCAGCCCGAACAGGGCGCATGCTGCATACAGGGTTCGTGTCGCAGGACGACTCGGACGCAGTGCCAGCAAAATGGAGGGACCTTCCAGGCCAACGCGACATGCCAGCAGATAGACTGTCCGGAACCTCCGAACGCGTGTTGCCTGAATGGTTCCTGTCAGCTCCTCGAGTCGAGCGAGTGCCGCCAGCGTGGAGGTACGCCTCGCTCCGACCGCTCCTGCATGAGCGTCGACTGTGGCGCAAACCAGACGGCGTGCTGTGAGGGCGATGCGTGCAGTCTCAAGACGCCGAGTCAGTGTCGACGGGATGGCGGCGAGCCCCAGCGCGGTCAGTCGTGCGCTCAGGCAAACTGCTCGGATCCCGAGTCTCAGCCATGCTGCGTCCGCGGCAACTGTGCGGAGGTGCCTCCTCGGGAGTGTCAGCGACTCCAGGGCGAGATCAAACAGGCGCCGAGTTGTTCGCAGGTGCAGTGTTCGCCGCCTCAGCAATTTGCCTGCTGTGTCAGCGGGCAGTGTCGGGAGCTGACGCCGAGTGCCTGCCGTCAACTTCAGGGCGACGTCCAGCAGGGTCAGTCCTGCGGGCAGGCGCAGTGTGCCCCCCCCGGATGGGGCGCCTGCTGCGCCTTCGGACGGTGTTTCAACGCGCCGCAGTCGCTCTGTCAGCAGGTCAACGGGTCCTACAACGCCGGCCAAAGTTGCAGCGATGTCAGTTGCTGACGACTAACACGGCGACCGCCTCACTCGCCGAACGTCAACCACCAGCCCCGTGTCGGTCGGCTCTCCGGCACGCCCTCGAGCCGGGGGACGTCGACCGGGGGCTCGATTTCCTCGACCCCGACGAGCGTGTGAGGGGAGCGGCGCACGACGTCTCGAAGCTCCTCCTCGAGATCGGCGCCTGCCGTCTCGCGATACACGAGTCCCGCTCCGCCCATTTTGATGTGCTCCAGAGTCTCGAGCAGGACATCGACGGTCTCGGAGCCCCTGCGCCACGGTACGATCATCCCATCGAACGCACGGTCGATGGCGGAGGGACATCGGCGCGACTCGACCGTGACGCTCTGGTATCGCTCCATTTCGAGCCCATTGAATTCGAAAGCTGCCTCGGGGCGTTCCCCCGGTTCGTAAGCGTCGTGACAATCGACGACATGCACACCTGCATCGGCGAGCACGAGACTGAGCGGTATCGAGGAGGGCGCGAGCTGAAGCCAGTGTTCGTCGGCGGAGGCGCGGTCGGCGAGCATGCGTCGGTGAGGACGACGGGCCGGATCGAGATCCTCGCCATCCAGCGTCCACGGATCACAACGATACTGGAGTCCTTCCTCTCGAAGTACGAGTGGCGTGCCGGCCTCGAGATAATGTCCTCCGGCTCGAGCGAACCGAGCCTCCGGTGACGAGGAGCGGGGCATCGATGTGGCATCGAGTTCGAGTACCATCGTGTCGGGATACGACACGCCGAGCTGCTCGTAGACGATATCCTTGAAGGCCGCACAGACGGGACTGTAGAGAGTCGCCCGAAGGAGAGGTCCGAATCGGTCCAGTACCAGGCCTGGGAGACCGTCCGCCGCGCCGTGGACGAGCCGGAAGCGCTCGACGCGGTCGGCTCGCCGGAGCAGAGGCGCACGGCGCGCGATGGACTCGTCGAGTCGGCGTTCGATCTCGCGATCGAAGTCGGAGGCCTCGAGGGGACGTTTGCTCCAGAAGCGTGCCAGACGGGGATCTCCCCCCTCGAACAGAGCCGTCGGTCCCGTACGTCCTCCGGCATCTCGGATGCGCACGAGCGTACCGGGCCGCATCGCCCCCGTGCGCCGAATTTCGTTCTCGGGTCCGAGCCCCGCTCTCTCGTCGGTTCGAAGGCGGTCGAGCGCCTCCGGCGTGACGATCAGCTCCGGGAGATCGAGGCTCTCGATGTCGGTCGCCTCGGGCTCGTCGCGTTCCTCGGGCGGGAGACGCACGGGCGCTTCGAGCCACCAGTCGGCGGGCATCGACCAACTGTGTTGGAGCTCCGCGTTATCGTAGACGAGCGCCGATAGCCTCGCCCGCAGTCCCCCCTCCACCATGTATCCGCCCCTTCTCCGGTCTCCGAGGGCGGGCATCCCCGCCTCGGCGAGGGCGTCGAGCGCCGCCTCGAGCGGAGACGTGGCCTCGAGCAATGCGTCCCCGTCGCCCTCCCAGCGAGGGATGAGCTGGAGCTCGGCGATCCCGTCTCGCATCGTCGTGGCATTGTACTGAATCGTCATGGGTTCGTCGGGGCGGAGCATCCCGCTGGGCATGTCGGGACGAGGCACCAGCACAGTCCAGGTCGTCATCATCTCCCCCATCCGCCAGGCCCGACGCAGCTCGTCCGCCGATTCGGAGGACGTGCCAAACAACCAGGGCCCGCTCGCCGCCGTCGGCATGGGCCAGACCGAGGTGAATGCCTCGCGTTTGAGCCCCAGTGTGTCGGCGAGAAAGAAAATGGGGTGCATCGGATCGTCGGGATCGAGCTGCCCGGGCATGCCAGTCGGCTTGTCGACGACGACCCAGGTGTCGCCTCTCGCCAGCGTCTCGGGCTGCGCGGCGCGGTGGGCGATCTCGTCGGGCCACTCGACGTCGACCTCGACCTCTCCTTCGGGCCTCGGGGCATGATCGATGCGTCGAATAGGTCGATCCTCGACGCGAGTTCGTCCCCGCTCGAAGAGTCGCTCGAGCGTCTCGGGGTCGAGTTCGGGCCACGCTCGACGCAGCAGATCGCCAAACGCAGGCTGGGACTCTTCGAAGGGAACGCGGAAGCGAAAAAGTTCGGAATGGGGCATCGTCGAAGGGGGCTTGAAAGGAGCATTGCCTAAAATATCGGATACCGGCTGTCGTCTCCGTTGTCGAGGCGACGCTCGCATTGTCGAATATGTCCTTGATCGAAACGAGATCCGAAGGCTTATCAAACGGCCCTCGTGTCGAATGAGACGAAACAGATCCACGTCGGCTGCCGACGATCATGAGGGGGGCAACGGCGAACTGTCAGGGTATCTGGACGGAGTTTGCCCCCGGCTCGAACCGCTTTCGCGGACGGGACGGTGCCCCCTCTTTGTCCATGACCGGCCTGCAGCGAGCGACGCGTGCACGGACGCGGTTGGAGGGACATACAGGGAGACGTGTAGTTCCACTACGAGCGTGGACCCTCGATCTCGGACACATTCTACAAACATGCACCACCGATGACCGAGCCTCTTCTCCCGAGAGACGATGCACTCGCGATCCGAACCTCATGCCTGGTCACGCGCACAGGTGACGCAGATGACTGCTCATTTTGTCGTTCGCGAGCGGCGCGTTGGACGTCTCTGCTCGACGAGGTAACGCTCGTCGAATGCCGCTCGCTCAAACTATTCGACATGACGCATGGGGACGGATGTGTTAGACAAGGGGTATCGAATGAACACCCATTCACTCCGAAGGAGCCACCGTCATGACCGACGAACGAGAGACGACGCAACGAGGTCATCGAGAGGGACGCGCCGCGCTCGAGGCCTGGCACGAGGCCAAGCCCGACAACGCCTACGCGGCCGACGCCCACTTCCAGCGCCTCGTCGACCTCTATCGAGATGACGAGACCCACGGCGATCTCGAGGACGACCTCCACCGGTTTGGTGCCGAAGTGGCCGGTCCCATCGATACGCTCGTCCGTGAGAACAACGAGCCCGGCAACCGTCCCGAACTCGACCGATACACGGATTACGGGACGCGTACCGAACAAATCGACCACCATCCGACTTACCACGAGGCGGGAGAGTACATCTACGGTTCGGGGGTGATGCAAGCTTATGAGAAGCACCCGAACACCTTCGGGGCGCTGACGCGGATGTACCTCTCCTGCTACAACGGCGAGGCCGGCCACAACTGTCCGCTGGCCTGTACGGCCGGCGTGATTCGCGTGCTCCACGAGCTGGCCCCCGACGACCTCCGAGAGCGCTACCTATCGGGCTTTTTGAATCCCGACTACGACGAGCACCTGGAGGGCGCGCAGTTCATGACCGAGATCCAGGGGGGCAGCGACGTCGGGACCAACGCCACCCGGGCTATCTCCCGGGAGGACGGGACCTATCGGCTCTGGGGCGAAAAGTGGTTCTGTTCGAACATCGATGCAGATGTCTTCTTGATGACGGCTCGGTTCGGCGAGGAGACCGAGGGCACCTCGGGGCTGGGGTTGTTTTTCGTGCCGCGTCGGCTCGAGGACGGCGAGCTCAACCACTTCGAGATTCGACGACTCAAAGATAAAATCGGGACGCGTACGATGGCCTCGGCCGAGTGCGATTTCGAGGGGGCAGTCGCCTATCACATGGGCGACGAGGCAAACGGCTTCAAAAACATGATGAACCACGTCATCAACACCTCCCGACTCTACAACGCCGTCGCCTGTGTCGGCATCGCCCGGCGGTCGTACGTGACGGCCCAGACCTACGCCCAGTACCGCGAAGCCTTCGGGCGTCCCATCCGGCAGTATCCCCTGATCCAGGAGACACTCGCCGACCTCAAAGCCGAACTCGATGCCGCGACCTCGGCGTCGATGCACATGGCGCGGCTACAGGACGACAAGGATCGAGACGAGACCACCGAAGACGAGGAACAGTTCTTTCGCATGGCACTCAATCTCAACAAGGTCCGGACCGCCAAAATGGGGCGATGGGCCGCCGTCCAGGGCATCGAGGTGCTAGGGGGAAACGGCGCGATCGAGACGTTTTCCGTGCTGCCCCGTCTCCTCCGCGACTCGATCGTGACCGAAAACTGGGAGGGCACACACAACACTCTCCAGATGCAGATCATGCGAGACATGCAGACATACCGCGTCCACGAGGGATTCTTCAGCTACATCGAGACGCTCCTCGAGGAGGCTCGAGACGAGGATGGCTCGCACGTCGAGGCTATCGAGACGGAGATGAAGGCGTCGCTCGAGACGCTCGCTCGATTGCCTCAGCTCGACGAGGGCACGGCCACCTTGGAAATGCGTCCGCTGATGGATCGACTCGCCTGGCTGATGTACGCGGCGATTCGTATCTGGGAGCGCGGCCAGTACGGCGCCGACGACGAGGTCGATGCCGCCTCGATCGAGCACTTCATCGACATGCGCATCCGGGAGCAGCGCCCTCGAACCGACGAGGCGTATCGCGACCGACTCCGGCGGCTCTCGGAGACGTTCTAAAGCGCCTCGTCTCTCGTCGGGGGCCAACCAGCCATAGAAAGGGCATGTCTGGAGGTCGCGCCCTTTACCGAGTCGGGTCGATGATATATCTGCTATGGGGCCAGATGCGAGCGGTTGCGTCCTCGTCGTCATTGGCATGCGAGGGCGGAGCTACGAGACCAATCGTTTTCCGACCCAACGACGGATACATCCATGAGTGACGGATCGAAGCCCTGGGAACAGAACATGCCCGACGACCAGTTCTCGCGGATGCGCGAGACCCTCGCCGCCCCCAGTCCCGTGGGGCTCGAGAGCGCCATGACGTACGGGGTTTTGGAGCCGTACTTCGAGTCTTACAAACCCGACGACTGGGAAACTCACCGGTTCACCGGAAATGCCGGTGTCGTCTTGGACTCCGATCCGGGCGCCGACGACAAGTTCACGGTCATGGTCGTCGGTCATGCCGACAAGATTCGTATGCAGGTGCGACGTATCGGCGACGATGGCAAAATATGGATCGACAGCGACTCCTTTCTGCCCCTGACGCTGCTGGGCCACAAGGTTCGTCTCTTCAGTGAGGATCCGGACGAGCCCGGCAGTTACCGAACCATTCGAGGCGGCACGGTCGAGGCGATTGGGGCCATCCACTTTGCCGACCGCGAGCTCGCCACCGGCGACAAGGGGATCACCTCGGAGCAGCTCTACATCGAACTCGGTATCCACGGCGACAACAAAAAGGAGCAGGTCGAGCAACTCGGTATCCGACCGGGCGACACGGTCTTGCTCGACCGCGAGATCGAACGCAGCTTCAGCCCAAACACCTTTCAGGGCGCCTACCTCGACAACGGACTCGGCTGCTTTGTCACCTCCGAGGTCGGCCGACAACTCGCTGAGACCGACGATCTCGAGGACGTCCGGGCTCTCATGACGATTGCGACCCACGAGGAGATCGGTCGATTCGGAAGTCGCGTGCTCGCCGGCGAGCTCGAGCCCGACGCCATCATCGCCGTCGACGTCAATCACGATTACGTGGCGGCTCCCAACCTCGGTGGGGAGCGACCTCCGACGCTGGAGATGGGCGAGGGCTTCACGATGTCGGTCGGCTCGATCGTCAGCGAGCCGCTCAACCGCGTCGTCGAGGAGACAGCCAATGCCGAGGAGATCCCGATGCAGCGCGACGTCGTCGGTCGCGACACCGGGACCGACGGCATGGCGGGCGTCTTCGCTGCGATCGATGCGGCGGCGACCTCGATCGGCTTTCCCATCCGCAACATGCACACGATCTCGGAACTCGGGCATACCGGAGACGTGCGAGCCGCCATCCACGCCATCACCGAGACGATTCGCGAACTCGACGAGCGCGGGGCCACGCCCGACGACTGGCCGCCCAGCCAGCCGCGCCTCGACCAGGCGTCGCCTCTCACCCATCAAGGCTTCGGTGACGACGAAGACGACGACTGAGCCGGACGCGGAGGGCCCCGACCTCCCGATCGAGGGGATGACGTCACTCGCCGTGACGGGCGTGGCAAAAAACTGTGGCAAAACCACGGCGCTCAATGCCCTGCTGGCCGACGAGATCCATCGCGGTCACACGGTGGGACTCCTCTCGATCGGAATCGATGGCGAGTCGACGGATCGTCTGGTGGGCATCGACAAACCCGATATCATCCTTCCTGCCGATCACTGGGTTGTCGCCGGCCATCGAGCGCTCGAGGCCTCCTCCGTTCGCTTCGAGTACGTCGACAAACTCGACGGATCCACGCCCCTGGGAGATATCCTCGTAGCGCGGACGCTCGAACGAGGGCCCGTCCTTCTGGCGGGCCTCCGACACCGCGAGGATGCCCGCGCTGCCCGCCGAGCTCTGGTCGACCACGGGGTCGAGCGCATCCTGATCGATGGAGCCTACGACCGCATCGTCGGAACCAACCCCGATCTGAGTGACGGCGTCGTTCTGGCAACCGGTGCCGTGCTCGGCGATACGATCTCCGAAGTGATCGATGCCACCCGTTTTCATGTCGAGCGACTCCGGCTCTCGCCCCCCGACGAGCCGAGACGCCTCGAAGCCATCGAGACAGCCCTCGATCGCGGACGCTGTCTCCTCTCCAACCCCGATGGTTCTCTCCGATCGTTGTCTCAGGAGAGCGCACTCGTCGGACTCGACGAGCTTCCCGGCATGTGGAATACTGACACCGACACGATCGCGATTCCAGGCGCCATTACCGATCGAGTCGCCGAACAATTGCTCGAAATCGGGGGCTCGTCGGGATGGCTCGTGGCCTCGGATCCGACCTCCTTTCAGGTGAGCCCGGATCGCTGGCACCGTCTGTCGCAACACTGGACGCTTTGCGTCCACCGTGCGGCGGCGCTGGTCGGGCTTGCGTTGAACCCGCACCGACTTCAGGCCCCTCCGCTCGATGGAGAGGCCCTGCAGCGAGCATGTGCCGACCGATGGCCCGAGCTGGCGCGATTCGACCCCAAACGATGTGAGTGACGACCGATGGATGACGAGATTCGATTACGTCTGACTCGACTGATACGGGAGTTTCTCTCGACCCATCTTCCTCCATTGATGGGGCTTCTCGCCGAAGCGGGAGTGAGCCGCGACAACCAGCGCACACGGGCTGACCAACTCGCCGGCGCCCTCCTGGACTTCGAGCTGACATCGGGACTGACGAAGGGGAGACGACGTCGCCCGATCGCCATGCGGGGGGAGGGCGGAGACGCACGGGTCGTCTTCAATCCCGATCTCCTCGACGAGGTTGATCGGGAGGACATGCTGGCCATTCTCGAGGAACCAGTCACTCATTGCCTGGAGCTCTCCTCGATGAAGGCGGGGCTAGTGCTCCAGGTCCAGGACGACGAACGTCTGACCAATCTCTACAATCGCGCCGCCAGCGAAGCCGAGATCGAGCCTCTGTCGGTCGTCGAAGTCCCCTCGATTGTCGAGGAAAGATTCCGACTTCTCGAGGACCGCTCCGCCGAACTCGCCATCGCCCTGACGGGACAGGACTTCGAGCCCTACGGCGAACTGGATCTCGACCTCGAGTCGTTTCTCGACGATCTCGACGACGAGTGGCCGAGTTGGGACGAGCTCCGTTCCAACGACTTCATCGATGCATTGATCGAGCGAATCGACGTGATCCTGCGCGACGACGAGGCCGTCCCCGAACCCTCGACGCTGGTCGAGCTCTGCTGGGAGAGCCTCGAGCTGTCGTCGCGTTCGTTCATTCGCCACGCCGCTCGCGAACTCCGCTCGCTTCACAGCGACATCCTCGACGTTCGCGAGATTCTCGAGGACCTGGCCGAGATCGTGGCCGAACAGGAGGGAGGCGTCTCGAACGACATCTCGGAGTGGGAGGTGTTTTCGGAAATTGGGGAGATCTGGAGGCAGCTCTTTCGTACCGAACAACGGGTGTTGGCCTGGTCGCCCGAGGGACGCGAGACGCCCTCGATTTCGGTCTTCGAGCCCCCGCTCCAGACGTTTCATCTCGACGAGCCCGATAGCCTCCCCTGGAGCTACCCCCTGTTGTGCTGGAGCCTGCGCGAACGACAGGCACTCCGAGACCTGCTCGAGGGGCACTGTCAGACGGTTGGCAGCGCGGCCCCCACTCAACCCGACGTCATCACCGACGACCTCCGAGAGCGCGAGCCCAACGACCGCCTCGCACTGGCCGATCCCCCCGACGACGTGTC
>JAQCND010000013.1 GCA_028274765.1 Bradymonadaceae bacterium | reverse complement strand
CGTTCAAGAAGCATCGCTCGGTGCCGAGCGGTTCGATGCGTTCGAGGATGTGGTGTCGAGCCTCTTCGACCGTGATGAATTCCATGGTGTCGAGCGTGGAGAGAGGGGGGATGCGTCGACGAGTTCGACCCGGGTCGGGACGGGGTCAGTCACTCCGTGAGGCGACGATGGGCTCGCACGAGACTCGTGGCCGCCCGTTCGATCGCATCGGGGGTCGTGGGCTGGCCGACCGAGAGTCGAACGGCGCCGCGGGCCGCCTCGAGGTCGAGCCCCATTGCGGCGATCACGCCGGAGGGTTCCTCGCCGTCGCCCTCGTGGCAGGCCGACCCCGTCGAAGCGGCGACGGCGTCGGCTTTATCGAGCAGACGGTCGGCCGAGACGTCCGGGAATCGCACGTGGAGCGTATTCGGCAGAAGTGGAGCCCCTTGGCCCGTCCAGGCGATACTGTCGATCTCGGCACTCAGCCGCTCCCAGAGTTCGTCTCGTCTCGCCGCCATGTGCTCGCGGCGCTCGTTGAGGCGCTGTTCGGCGTACTCGCAGGCTCGGCCGAGTCCGACGATGGAGGGGACGTTCTCGGTCCCGGGTCGCAGTCCCCGCTCGTGGCCGCCTCCCCGGAGTACGGGCGCGATCGGCGTCCCCTCCCGTACGTAGAGTGCGCCGATGCCCTTGGGGGCGTAGAGTTTATGGCCGACGATCGTCATCAGATCGACCCCGAGCTCGTCGACGTCGACCGGGATTTTGCCGACCGTCTGGGCGGCATCGGCATGGACGTACGCCTCGACCTCTCGGGCGCGATCGGCGACCGCCTCGATCGGCTGAATCGTGCCGACCTCGTTGTTGGCGTGCATCACCGAGACGAGCGAGGTCTCGTCGTCGAGCGTACGAAGCCCCTCCTCGCGGAGGCGACAGTTTTCGTCGACCGGCAGGACGTTCAAGTCGGCGCCGTGCGAGGCCAGCCACCGTGCGGGCGCATCGACGGCCGGATGTTCGACCGCGGAGATGGCGAGCGTGCCGGGCGATTCGAGGGCCTCCCATACGCCGCGAACGGCGAGGTTGTCGGCTTCGGTTCCCGACCCGGTAAAGTAGATGCAGTCGGGGGAGCAACCGACCAGCGAGGCCACTCGCCGGCGCGCCTGGTCGACGGCGTCAGCCGTCTGCTGGCCGTAGGCGTGCTGGCTGGAGGGGTTGCCGAAGTGCGTCTCCAGATAGGGACGCATGGCCTCGACGACCGGAGGGGCCAGGGGCGTCGTGGCGTTGTAATCGAGATAGACGGGCGAGTCGTCATCCATGACGAGAGCGGGGGCGTGGGGGCACGGTGCACACGACGCGAACGACGGTCGAGAGCAGCGATTCTCGAGGTCAGTCGCTGGCTTCGGCTGGCTCGGGCAGAGGCGTATGCGCCTCGGGATCGACGTCGGAGAGATGCCGCGAGAACCGAATCATCACCCACAGATGGACGATAGCCTGCGTAAAACGGTAGATCCACCAGGGGAGGGCCGGCTCGAATTCGTGGATCGCCGCCAGCACCGACGAGCGATCGAGGACTTCGCGAAATTCGAGACGTCCCCGCTCCGAACCCGTCGCCAGGAGTCCGCCCGTGATCCAGAACAACTGACGATCCGGGGTGCTGACGTCAGCGTCGAACTCCAGAATCAAAAGAGGCTTCCAGAAAAACCGGAGGTAAAACCGGCACGTCCGCTGTTCGTCGACAGTCGCTCGCAGAAAGGGGCCCATGGAGTCGGGAAGCCAGCGCGCGTATTCCAGCGCGACCCAGCGGGCCGTGGTCTCGGGCGGGAGCGGAAGCCGCTGGACCGACCGTACGTGACTGGTGCCGCGTTTGCTGGGAAGCGTCTCGCGCCGCTCGACGATCGCCCTCGATTCCTCGTCCGAGTCGGGCTCGTCGTCTGGAGTCACCTCGTGGTCTCGATCGGGCGTGTCGTCGCCCTCGGGCTCGGGGAGCGCGCGAAGACGCGAGCGTCCCTCCTCGAAGTCCTCTCGATCCTCGAGGGTGCGGCGGATCGTATCACGGAAGGGGCGCAGCGAGACGCTCATCTTCTCGGCTAGGGGGGATACTTCGCTCGCCGGTGCCTCGCGCAGCCCTTCGATCAACTGACGCACGATCGAATACTTGACGAGTCCGAAGGTGCTGACCCAGAGCGACGAGAGTCGGGGGCTGTTGACGGGAATGTCGTAGAAACGGCGATCGAGATCCATAACCTCGGCCGTCTGGCGCATCATGTCGAGATACGACAGGGATTCGGGGCCGCCGATATCATGGGTGGTCTCGTAGAGCTCGTCCTGGGCCAGCGACGTGGCGATCACGCGGGCGAAATCCTGAACGTAGACCGGTCGGACCGGGATGTTCGTCCAGCTCGGACACCCCATGAGGGGGAGATGGCGCACCAGCTTGATGAGCGTCTGGGTGGTCATGCCGCCGGCGCCGATGATCATGTCGGCCCGAAGGGTGGTCACGGGGACGCCCGAGGAGGCGAGGGTGCGGTGGAGCTCGCCGGGTTCGGGCCTGGAGTTATCGGCGTCCTCGTCCTCGTTGAGGATGCCCGTCACGTGGACAATGTGCTCGAGATCGTGGGCGTTGGCCGCTCGAGCGAAGTTGTCCGCGCACAGGACGTCGAGGTCCGCGGGTTCGGCCTGGCTGAGGCGAGCACTCGGGCGAGCCGAATGGACCATGTAGATGCCGTAGTCGGCGCCCTTGACGGCTCGTCGGGTGTCGAGGCGAGAGAAGAGATCACAGAGTCGCCAGCGATAGCCCGCTCCCTGTTCGACATCGGCGAGCTCGACGTCTCGCGTCAGTCCGACCAGCTCGATCGAGCGGTTCAGTTCTTCGAAGACGTCGGGGAGGTATCGACCGATGAATCCCGAGGCGCCGGCGACGGCAACCGTTGGTGAATAGGTGTCACTCAAAGCGCGTTTCCGACATGATTAGTGAGAGACGAACACTCTCCGGGCGAACGATTGAGTGACCGGTAATATCGGCATGGCGAACAGAACTCGTCACGATGTGGAATCTCTCGACCTATCTCTAGCCGGGTGGATTGGGGTTGATCTGTGGCACGTCGCTCTACGGGCAGTATACAAGTACCTGCGAGGGAGGATAGCGTCCTACCTCTCACCCTTTCCCCGATGCCTCCGCATACACGCGAGTGGCATGAGAGTCCAGCCCGACCCTCGTGACCCCAGGGCGATCGCATTCGCGTTCGATTCAGCGTTCGAGCTCGCCAACTCTCTCGATGTCCTGATGCGCTTCGCCGGATAGAGCCCCTCGATCGCGAGGGGCTTTGCCGTTCCAGGCCGGCTGGGAGCCCACTTCGTAGAAGTATAAAGGCGCCCCATGGGGCGAGTGGCTCGACCGACCGAGACGAAGCGAGGCCGAGCCCCGGGACACCGACTCCGTCGCCTCTCAGAGGACGGGAGTCCTCACAACTGCAAGGCTCAGTCGCCATCGAATCGTCCCAGTCGCTCGCCCATCTCGACCGTTTGCCCTCGAGCGAGGTCGGGGCGGAAGGTCAGATCGCGCGTCTCGAAGAGGGTGATGACCGTCGAGCCGAGATTGAAAATACCGATGTGCTCGCCGGGCTCGACCTCGTGCCCGTTCTCGTAGTGTTCGATCTGGCGGCGCCGGAAGCTCCGATTGGTCTCGAGCGAGTCGAAGGCCAGCGAGATCCGCCCCACACAGGTCGCGCCGACCTTGACGACGCCGATTCGCCCCCACTTCGGCGTCTCGATGAAGCTGATCAGACGCTCGTTGACGGCAAACAGCTCGTCGACACGCTCGACGACAAAGGGATGAACCGGAAAGAGGTGGCCCGGAATGTAGCTGCTCTCGACGACGTCCCCGGCGACCGGACTGTGGATGCGGTGGTAGGCGCTCGGCGACAGATAGATGGTGGCATACCGGCCCCGGCGAAACCGCTCGGCGGCCGCCGCGCTGTCGAGCAGATCGATCAGCTCGTAGGTGCGCCCCTTGGCCTGAAACATCGTCCCGCCCCGGATGTCGCCGAAGGCACTCAGCTCCCCGTCGACCGGCATGACGACCTCCTCGGGGGAGCCGGCGTCGATGGGGCGCGCCGAGGGCTCGAGGCGTCGGGTGAAGAAGTCGTTGAGCGAATCGTAGGTTGCGGGAGATCGGCGCAATTCGTCGCGATCGATGTCGGCTGCCCAGGCGAACCCCTCGTTGAGGGCAACCTGCAGGGGCGCCGGCAGCTCGATGGCAGCCAGTTCGCCGGCGAGCCGGCTGATGGCGTTTTTCGGCAGACGCTCGAGAATTTGAATGGCGAGGCGATCGACCATGTCGGATGCCAACAGAAGTGTCGGGGGGCTCGAGGCCCCCGAGAGGAGGTGAGGGTCGGTGGTTATCGAATGGATTCGCCGGTCTCGTGGGCGTCGATGGTCATGAAGACACTGGCCATGGTGATGAAGATGCCAAGGCCCAC
>JAQCND010000008.1 GCA_028274765.1 Bradymonadaceae bacterium | reverse complement strand
ATGGGCGATCCGCCATCTGGCGGCGTGTAAGTCCCCTCGAGCTGACGCGGAGTGTCACCATCGGTCCCGAAAAAGCCCCGGATCTCGAGGGTGCCGAGCGGTTCGCGCTCGGATGTGAGTAACTCGAGAGTCACCCGATCGGCACGTCGGTCGGCCTCGTAGCGATACCCCCCGATCTCCGTGTTCGCTCGCACCCACTCGGAGGCTCGCACGAGGTTGGTGATCGTCGAGGCGTCTCGGCACACGTAGGACGCATCGGTTGGGAAGCCGGAGACCGTATCGCTGGCGCCGAGATCGGTCGTATCCCCGGCATCTCGGATGGGTCCGACCTCTCCGGCATCCGAGGGGGATGTTCCTCCGTCCGAGCCCTCGCAGGAGGCACACGACGCACAGCTTACGGCCGTGACGACGACGATCAGGCGAGCCCAGCGAAGCGAGGCATCCATGCGGGCCATCCTCGAGACGACCGGAAGATGGAAATCGGAGTGACGATCACAAGCAAGAGTTGCTCGAACGTAACGATATTCACCATACCCGAGTGAAGTGAGATGATCAATTTAAAGGTCCTTGAAGGAGTGCCATCATCACCTGTTGGGAGAGAATCGACTCGTGGTCGCCTCGCTCCTCCCGAGTCAGGAGTCGCTGAGGCCGCTGGCGCTCCAGGAGATGAGGAGCTCGCCCGGGCAACCCACAGGTCGTGATTGTACTTTCCTTGAAGCGAGGGCAATCGCATTTGAACGTCTCGTCCCTCATGGTCGACTCTCTCCCCCTACGTCGAGGGGTCGTTCGTCGACGTGCCAGCGGGGCCGCTGGCGCTCCAAAGGGAAGTGAAAGGTTAATCTCGCCGACGCCTCCTGGAGCGCCGGCGGCCCGCCGGCCTATATCCGCAGAGACATGTCGACATCAAAAACCCCGGACGACCGCGAGGTCGCCCGGGGTGGTAGCGGAACGTCGGATTGGAATGGCCGAAATCAGCCGCGCTCGTCGATCGAGGGGACCGAGCGCTCGCTCTCACCAACGTAGACCTGGCGCGGACGGTGGATGCGCTGGGTTTCGTCCTCGCGCATCTCCTTGCGCTGGGCGATCCAGCCGGGGAGCCGGCCGATCGCGAACATCACGGTGAACATCTCGGTCGGGATGCCGATGGCGTGGTAGATGGTCCCGCTGTAGAAGTCGACGTTCGGATAGAGGCGCCGCTCGACGAAGTAGTCCTCGTTGAGGGCCGCTTCCTCGAGCTGGCGAGCGATGTCGATGTAGGGGTTGTCCTTGCCGAGCGCGTCGAGGATCTCGTCGGCCGAGTTCTTGAGGATCTTCGCCCGGGGGTCGAAGTTCTTGTAGACGCGGTGGCCGAAGCCCATCAGGCGGAAGTCGCCCTCTTTGGCCATGTCCACGAACGTCCGGACGTCCTTGTCGCTCTCGTGGATCTCTTGGAGCATCTCGATGACCTCCTGGTTCGCGCCGCCGTGGAGCGAGCCCGAGAGGGCACCGACCGCCGCCGAGATGGAGGCGTAGAGGTCGGAGTCGGCACTGCCGACCATCCGGGAGGTCGAGGCGCTACAGTTCTGCTCGTGGTCGGCGTGCAGAACGAGCAGGAGGTTGAGCGCCTCCTCGACCATCTCGTGGACGTCCTGATCGCCGGCGGGGTCGCCGAAGGCCAGCTGCGCGAAATCTTCGGCGTAGCCGCGATCCGGGTCCGGCGTCAGGTAGGGCTCGCCGACGCGGCGGCGGTAAATGGCCGCGGCGATGGCCTTCATCTTGCCGAGCATCCGGTAGGTGGCGGTCTCCTCGTCGTCGTCCGGGTAGACGGTCCCGAGCGTCGAGACGGCCGTCTGCAGGACCGACATTGGGTGGGCGTCCCGGGGCATCGCGTCGATGACGTTCTGGACGGTCTCCGGGAGGAAGGCGTGCTCGTCGAGTCGGCCCTCGAACGTCTCGAGCTCCGACTGCGTCGGAAGGTGACCCTCGACGAGGAGATACATGATCTCCTCGAAGCTGACCTTCTCGGCCAGTTCCTCGATCGGATAGCCTCGATAGCGGAGGACGCCCTCCTCGCCGTTGATGAACGTAATCGAACTCGTGCAGGAACCGGTACTGCCGTATCCGGGATCGAGGAAGACGGCGCCCGTCTCGGAGCGCAGGGTTCGGCCCTTGATGCCGACTTCGCCCTCTGTTCCCTCGATGACCGGAAAGTCGTGCTCCTCACCATCCAAGATGAGAGTCGCTTGGTCTGTCATTGCAATCTCCAGATTGAAAGTCACCTAAACACAAACATGACGCGGCGCGCATGGTTCCATGTCCGTCGAACGTCCTGTCTGGACGACGGACGTCGACGATGCAGCGTCTCGAAGCGTCGGGCGGCCGAGAGCGCTCAGTCCAATCGATGATGCTCTCCACCCTCGCGAGTTATTCATCGGGGGTCGCGAGCTTCTCCGAGAGTGGCGGTCCTTGTCGGTACACGGAACCTTGATCAAGATGAACTTGATATTCTCCTTGTAGATGATGCAGCTATCGCCGCGGAAGCGAGGCGGCAGATTCCGTTTGAATCCACCGTGGTATCGTCCGCGCTGCATGATGCCGTAAAACGGCTCGTTGCCCTGTTCTTTGATGAAGTGTTCCCAGTCGGCGTCATCTCGAACGGGAATGACTTCATTCTGCGTATAGTACGTCTCCCCTCGCCAGTTCAACTTGTACGCAATGGCCTCCTCTTTGCAGAATCGCTTCTTGGGATCGGCGTTGGGCGGCCCCTCGACTCGGCTGCACGCCGAATAGTAGGCGTCCCAGACCCCCTTTTGGCTCCAC
>JAQCND010000003.1 GCA_028274765.1 Bradymonadaceae bacterium | reverse complement strand
ACCCGGAGTAGTCCGACGCGGTCGCCCGGCGATTCGACGAGGTCGCCCGAAACGATCACGACATCGACCCCGACGTCGTCAAACGCTGTCAGCCAGCGTTTGAGCGCCGCCGGGGCCGCGGGCCCCGCGTCGACGGGTTTGCCGACGTGGATGTCGCTGAGATGACCGATGCGCACGATGCCATCGCCCGGGCTCGAGAGCGTCTCGAGGCCGGATGAGTCGAAGGCCTCGTCGTGCTCGACGATTGGCGACGATTCGTTCCATCGTATCGATGAGCGCGCGACGAGGTGGAGCGATGTATCGGAAGTATCGATCATGGATTGGCCAAACGGAACTATCGCGCCGATCGCAATCGGCCCGAAGACTCAGAATCCGGCGTCGCCGAAGTCCCCGATCCCGGCGTCAGCACTGCCACCATGTCCAATGCCGGTATCTCCACTCGGCGGCCCCGCGTCTGGAGAGGTGGTGGTATCGTTGTCCGAGCTGCCCTCCTGAAGGTCGAGCTGTTCGAGCTCTCGAGCACTGTGGCCACAGGCCGAGCCCGATATATCGAGCGACGTCTCGGCCGTCGAGCCCGAGCTATCCGACTGCTGGGGCGTCTCCGAGCTGCCCATGTCGAACGAGCCTCCAAACAACGAACCCCCGTTGAATCGAATGGTCAAGTCGTATCCACAGGTTCCACTCGCCTCGCCCGAGTAGTCGAGCTGCCCCTTCATCGTGAGGATGAAGTTCAACGACGGTTCTTGCTGTTGGTTTTGAGACTGCTGAGCCCGGAGCGTGAAGTTGTAATTGAGATCGCCGCTGACCCCGACACCGTCCTCTCGACAGTTGTTGAATCGGCTGTTGAGGTTGTAATTGCTCTCGAACCCCTGCTGCCCGGTGCGCTGACTGCTGTAACTGCCCGAGAACTGGGCGCTTCCATCTTGCTCACAGTTGACGGTAAACTGGGGGATTGGGCCGCTCTGGCCCTGTTGCTGGCGTTGCCGGGCATGGGCTAGCCCCTGCTGATTGGTCTCTACCTGGGAGCCTCCGCCGGCACTTCCACTCGTCTGTTGCCGAGCTCGTTCGGACCCCTTGTCGAGCACCTGCTGGGTCGTCTGATGTCCCTGTTCGAACTCGTCGGGATTGTCGGAGACCGAGCCACTGCTGGACTGAGCGGTACTCCGAGTCTCTTCGTCGTCATCTCCGCCCGAGGGTCCGCAAGCAGCCAGTCCGAGCCCGAGCGAGAGGGCACATGCAAACGAGATTGATCGTTGGAACGTCATTATGGTTCGTCCATGCGTTCAAGTCAAAATATATGAACTCGAAGGTACGGCTACTCAATCAGATTAGCGAGTCCGGCCAACGATGTCCAGACATGCTGCCCGCCGTTGCAGGGCGATCGCATGTGAACACGTCCTCCCTCGTCGTCCCCTTGCTCCTCCCCACAAAGAATCGCTCGGCGACGTACCGGCAAGCGGCTCACGTCGGAGACGTATCAAGGCGCTCCAGGCGTCGCACCTCGTGTCACGTCGACGCCTCCCTGGGAGCGCCGATTTCCAACCGGTTCACATCCGCGATGGTTCCATCCTGGTGCGATTGTCCTCCCTGCCGTTGTGGGGCGATCGCATTCGAGTTATGAGCGAGATGTTCGCAATTCGATATCCGTCAGACCGACTCGAGCCTCTGGACCTCGAACTGCTCCGAAACGAACGGCCATCTGCGTTCCTCGACTCCGACTCGACAGCGAATGAGAAGGAACAAAAGTCCCGTCGGATACATTGATCTTGTCGTGTCACCGCCAAACATCGATGCCGCGCTGTCTGCTGACGTCTTCGGATGGCGTCTCGATCCTATGGCACTCGGCGGAGGAGCTTGGTGATTGATGTCCTGGAGCCAACCGATTACAACCAGCTGATGCTCTAACTGCGTGTTCGATCGCCGTTTCGACATTGTGACAGTGTCGTACCTGTCCTCCATCGCAAGAGGGATGGAGATCGAGACCTTGGTCGCCGTGTTCAAGGCAATCGGTAGGGGGAGCGCGGGATGCGACATCGAACGCGAGCCGGGAGCATGCGGCGACCAGGCCGCGCCAGACGCCGCGGTCGATACCGCCGTGCGCTCGACTTCCTCCGACGTGAAACTCGGCAGCGGCGAGGGAGCCGAAACAATGGCGGGTACGCGGGTGTTTGGA
The DNA here is from genome assembly GCA_028274765.1 of Bradymonadaceae bacterium. Classification (GTDB taxonomy): domain Bacteria; phylum Myxococcota_A; class Bradymonadia; order Bradymonadales; family Bradymonadaceae; genus CAJXPB01. The sequence continues at coordinate 11,707 of JAQCND010000003.1, read as the reverse complement.
CACGAACGGCGTACGTGTGTGCCCACCATTCGAACCGGGGAACAGATCACGCGGGCCGTCCACCGGGGAGCGAATCAACCAGAGGGGCGACGCCCTCGAGGACTCCCGTCGACTCTGCGACATCGCGCTGACTCCCGTGCTCGGCCAGTTCGTCTCGATCGCCGAGGACGTCCTGCGGAGCGTGACGTGTCGCGACATCGATCGCGGCGTCGTCTCGAGTCTCGGTTGCGACGAGATGCGGCGCCTCCCGACCTCCCGTATCTTCGAAACCGCGAACCTTCGGAGAACAACTGTGAAAGCTGATCGTCGTTCGACATCTAGCATATGAGTCCGTTCCCGCGCTCGGCGCCTCCATGGCTTTCCGCGGGAGGGCCGGTGGACGAGCCTCCCGGATCTGGATCCGGCGTTTGCACCCCACGTTCCCCCCCGAGACTCAATCGTTTGATTCCGACTCTTCCACTCCCTTCAACTGCTCCCATGACATCCTCGACCGCCTCGACTGACGCCAACTCGACGAGTGAATCGTCCACCGGGCTCGCCGTCCCCTCCTGGATCGTCCTGATCGTCGTCGCAATGATCCCTTTCCTCTTTGCGACGGCGTTCTCCCAGTACGGAGTCGTCAAACAGTACGTCCTCGCGCTCGGCTCGGGACTCGGGCTCGTCATCTGGGGCGGGACCATGCTGTCTCGAGGTCGAGGCGCTCTCGTGGCAGGGCGAGTCACGTTGCTGGCCCTGAGTTTTGCGGGGTACGTACTGCTCTCGATCGTCTGGGGGAGTCGCCCCCTCTATGCCGCGATCGAGGCGATCCCGATACTCTCGTTGATGGGCCTCGTCCTGATCGTCTCGGCTCCCCTGGGACGACGCATGCGTTTCTTCGAACTCGCCCTGGCCGTCAGCGTCGGCGCCGGCGCCAGCGGACTGGCGGGTCTGCTGGATGTAGCAGGCGTCGGGATCTTTACGACCGTCTGGAATCCCCCCGGACCGACGGGTACGTTCGATGCCATGGAATTTGCGACCGCCTATTACGCCGTGGCGCTGCCGTTGACGATCGGGGCGCTCCTCCGGTTCAAGGGCCGCAGCCGCTATACGTTCGCGACGTGTTTCCTGTTGGCCGCCATGCACTTCGGGTGTGTCGCCGAATGGTGGGCGGTGGGCGCGCTGCTCGGAGCCGGAGCAGCGGCCGGATTGCTCCTTCTCGTCTACGAAGGGACCTCGAGCGTCCTCGGCCTCTATCCCATCGCCGTCCTCCTCGGTGTCGTACTGCTCTTCAAAGTCGTTGGCTTCCAGGCTCTCGGATATCCCGGGGAGACCAACCACGCCACGTCGCTCCCGGTCGTCGATACGCGAGCCGTCACCGTCGAGGAGCGGCTCGAGGGAGGGAACCTACGGATCCCCGTCTTTTCGATCGGGCGCATGGAGTCCGTCCGAAGTCTCGAGATGAGACGCTACCTCACCGCCGTTGGACTGGAACTGGCCCAGGAGCGGCCCCTGCTCGGACGAGGGCCGGGAGCCTGGTGGAGACTCCAGACCAAGCACCCGGAGATGGATCACCCGGCGGTCGAAGGAGAGTTTCGCACGTACCCAGCTTTCAAGAGCCCTCACAACGGATGGCTCCGCACGTGGATCGAGTTCGGCGGGATCGGCTTCGCTCTGTTGGCCCTCTGGCTCGCCGGCGTTGTGACACTCGGCCTCGGGGGACTGGGGCGGCAGGAGGAGATGCCCGATTTTGTCGCCGAGCAGTGGGGCCTCTGGATGACGATCGTAGGAGGTGGGGTCTTCATGACACTCGCTCCCCTTCTGGAGCTCGCGCCGGCTGCCGCCATCTGGGTGACGGTCCTGGCCTTCACGACCGTGCGCTCGGCCGAGATTGGCGGTTATCGAGGCGCGGGGATGCGATGGACATGGGGCGAACGAGAGGAGGTGGACCTCCCATCCCGACTCGCGATCGGAGGCATCCCCGCACTGCTGGGGCTGGCGATGATGACGGGCGCAACGGTCGATACCACCTCGAAGTTCTATCGCGGATACGGCGACCACTTGATGCTACGTACGTATTACGAACGGGCCGTCGACATGTATCGCCAGGCCGATCGCTGGATGCCCGAGCGCGGCGGTGTCCTCTACAACATTGCCTCTGCCCGATGGCAGATTGGCGAACTCCAAAAGGCTGGAGAGGAACTCGAGCGGGCCCTGGAGATGAGACCCCACGATGCGCGAGTGTTGACCCTCCGAGCGCGTCTCCATCTCAAAGCCCGCGAAAATACGAAGGCTCTCGAACTCGCCAAACAGGCCGTCAACCGTCACCCCAACGGCATCGGAGCCAGGCGTGTTCTCGTGCGTACCCTGTATGCTACGGGACAAATCGAGGAGGCGGCCAAACAAATCCAAAAGACCCTCGATCGCAATCCTCCGAGCGCCGAACGGGCTTCACTTCACTTCCTCCTCGGTCAATTGTACGGAGGTCCGCTCAAAGAGTTCGGTCACGCCGAAGAACACTACAACGCCGCCCACGAACACGCCGTCTCGGATTCGCTCCGGAAGCGCGTCAAAAAGCAGCTCAAACAGCTCGAGCAAAAGAAAAAGAAACAGGACCGCAAGACGGGCGACTCCGAAAAACCTCGAACGCCTCCCGGATTCCCCCAGCAACCACCGGGTCATCTCCAGAAGGGCAACGGCGGCAACTGACGAAGGCGGAGTAAGGGATGTCCAAACGCAAGGGGGAGAGCTGAGCCGTCATCGACCTGCCCGTGATGCCTTGCCCACTTGGCGTGCTTTCTCCCTCGCCCGTGACGATCTCGAGGACGAACGCCCGGGCGAGGGAGAAGATGGCTGGCTATCAGCGACTGGCCCCGAAGTTGGAATTGTATTCCCAGTTGGCGTCGAAGAAGCCGAATGCCAATCCGCCTCTGTCCGAGAATACCAGATAGTCTGGCATGCCCGAGCGCGAGCTGAAGGGATGATACGAGAAGAGCAGGTCCTCGCTACCCGGAGCCGCCTGAATGCTGGCCGCCATGCCCTCTCCCTGCGGGAAGGCGATGTAGCCGACTCCGGTATCGTAGCTCAGCGACTGGCCGATGTTCAGCGTCTGGCCATCCCAGCTAAAGGGAAGCTCGCTGCTGTTGGGAATCGTCGAGGTCTCGACACCGAGATAGATCAGATTGCGCTCCTGTCGGAGGCTCGCCGTCACCTGGGACTTCGGCATCGCACAGCCGTGACCGTTGCCTCGGATCGACCAGACCGACAGCAGGAAGGCGGCGTAGTCCTGATATGTGCCCGAACCGTTCGCCGGATAGACGAAGCAGAAGGGCTGGCGGAACGCCTGGTTGAGCGGACCGGTCTGACCGGGGTGCTTCTCGGTCTGCGGCCCCACTACGAACTCCTGACTTTGGACCGGCTGCGTCGAACCATCGACGTTGATCTCGGTGATGCCCTTGCTTTGGAGGGCCTTCCCGTCGATCGCCATCGACTGAACGTTCTGGGTGGTCAACCTGACTCGACTGTCATTGACCTTGTCCGAGGTCAGGACGGCGTCCTCGAGCGGATTGTCTCGGGCACGAATAGTGACGTAGTCGTACGTGGCACTGTAGTAGGGACCGGGCGACCGAAACTCGAAATCGAGCTCCGGCTGTTCGGGGAGTTTGCGGTTCTCGAAGAACTCGAACAGGGGAGGCCAATCGACACAGTCCGTGCCGTCCGGGGACCGATCGCCGTCCCACCAGTGATCGGCGCCCGGCTCCTCGTGGTACTTGACGTCGTCGGAGTGCTGACGGAGGTCGTCACGCAAATTGCGTCCTTCCTGGGTGGGCACGTTGTTGTCCGCGCCTCCGTGGACGATGTAGGCTCCTCGATCGGAGAGATTCGGCAAGTACGTGTCGGTCTCGCTGTGGGCCCGAGCGGCCGCGATCGGCCCCTGGGGCTTGTCGGTGCCCGAGTAGGTATAGAACGACTTCCACCCGGCACTCGGCCCGATGGCCGCGAAGCGATCCGGATCCATGACCCCGAAGTGCCACGTGCCGTGCCCCCCCATCGAGTGCCCGGTGACGTAGACGCGGCGATCGTCGATGTTGAAGGTATCCATGGCGTGGTCGAGACTCGCCAGGCCGTTGAAACGTCCCCACTCCTCCCAGTCGAAGCCGAATCGACGTCGGTTGGTCGGCCCGACGATGTAGGCCCACTCTTTTTGCGAGTACGAACTGGTGTGGCCCTCGCCCTCGACACTCGCCCCGTGGAGGGCCAGCGCGACTCCGTACTTCTTCGTCGGCGAGTAGTTCTTCGGCGGAAGGACTCCATAGTACTGGACCGAGCCGTCGATGGGCGACCGGAACGTGCGCCGGAACGTCGAGTTGCGCTCGACCGTCTTCAGCATCACGGTCGTCTCGATGGCTTCGTCGAGGGAGCATGCATTCAACCGGAGCTTGACCGGAATGTCCTGACCCGCCGTCGACCACTTGGACTTGGGCTTCAGGCGGAACGCAATCTGAGTGAGCGTGTCGGCCGGCAGCGAGGGATGCTCGAGAGTCGTCGCCTCAAAGTACTGATTATCGACGACCTTCGCCGAGATGTCGCGGAGATGCCGGCCCGACGTGTTGAGCACGGGCAGCCCGATCGGCTGGGTCGTCTTCGAACCAACTCGAAGTTCGGGGGTTGTCTTGTCTCGTTTGTTGAAGACGATCGGATCTGGCGTCTCGAACAACTGGACCTTGGCGTTGCGAATTGTGCTAAACTGGACAACGACGCGGTTGGTGCCGTTGCCGAGATTGACGGGAATGCGTTTGTCGCCGTGCCCGTAGATGTCGCCGGCCAGAGGCGAACCGTTGACGTAGACTCGTCGGATGCCCTCCGGATTCATGTAGATTACGTCGGAGCTGAATCGCACGAGATTGACGGCCGCATACCGGATACCCCGAAAGTTTCGCCGGTTGGCGATCTTGCCGTCGTCTTCGGGGGAGACCTTCGTCCATCGACCGCCGTACGCCTGTTGACCATCGCCGGGCACCCGAAACGAACCGTCGTTGATGGCGTTGGTCACGCGTTCGCCATTGTTCAAGGTGTTGCTAACTAACCAGTCAAGGGTCAATTCGTTCGAATCACTCGCCGGCTTGGGGGTCGAGGAGACGCAGGGAGGGACATCACTCGTATCGTCTCCATCTCGCCCGGTATCCTCGAGCGGCCCCGTATCGGACGAGGAGGTATCGACCGACGCGTCTTTCATCGAGCGAGTATCTTCGGATGCCCCTGCATCCTCCTTGTCCCCCGAGTCCATGTCGGGATCGGTCGTGGACGCGTCGGGCGGAGGTGAGTCCACGTCGGCGGAACGATCGGTGGTGTCGTTCCATCCGGCATCCTGAACCGGCCCGCTGCGATTGTCCGGCTCGCCGTCGTCATCGTCGGACGAACCGACACATCCGACCAGCGAAAGCGACGTCAGCAGACAGAGACCGAGTGCAGAGGCAGAGAAGCGAAGACGGGGTGGAAGCATATGAATGCAATCTATCACGAGGCACGGAACGGAATGCAACAGAGGGACGCAACAGCAGTTACGTTAACACTTGATGCGACGAGACCAAAGAGAGTTTCACGGGCGTCACGAGGGCGATTGCATGTGGACGCGTCCCCCGTGCCCGGCTGGCCGGTGCCCCCCGAACCGATTTCCACATATACAGTCAATTTACAACTATTTTAAATTAGTGTAGTGCAAACATCGCCCGAGGGTACTTCGATGTCGAATTAAACGATCGTGAAATACGCGTCCGAATTCGTTTGTTACCGTCGAATGACCGGTTCTCGTTCCGAGGACCACGTAGGTCCTCTCCCCGACTCGACGTCTCCACCCAGCCGATGAAACGTACTCTCGCCCGCCTCGCCGTTGTTCTGACGATCGCCGCCGTCATCGGTGGTCTGGTCGCCTCCAAACTGATTCCAGCCTCCAAAAAAGCCAGCGAAAAGAAGAAAAAGAAGGGCTCGAAGACCAAAGAGGTACTCGTCACCACATGGGAGGTCGAGCCCGAGACGATCACGGATGCGCTCTCGACGGTCGGTACGCTGAAAGCCGACGAGTCGATCGCGATCCAAAATGAAGTGCCCGGCAAGGTCGTCCGCATCGGATTCGAGGAGGGCGAGCGCGTCGAGCGCAACCAGATGCTTCTGCAAATGCGTCGCGATCCCCTGGAGGCGGAACTCGAAGTCAAACGCCAGGAAAAGGCACTGGTCGAGACTCAGATCGAGCGACAGCGCAAAGTACTCGAGAAGGGCGGCATCAGCCAACAGGAGTTCGATGTCACGCAAAACCGCCTCCAGGTACTCGAAGCCGAGATGGATCGCATCCGGGCGGAACTCGACAAGACCACCGTGCGCGCTCCCTTCGATGGCATCGTCGGACTCCGCTCGGTCAGCCAGGGCGCCATCCTCACCCAGGGCACCGAAGTCGCCGAGCTCTCCAAGCTCGATCCCATCGAGCTCGATTTCACCGTCCCGGAACGATACGCCGACCACATCGAGACGGGCACCTCGGTGCGGTTTCGCGTGCACAACTCCGATGCCATCCACGAGGCCACCATCGACGCTATCGAGCCGAAACTCGACGCCGGCAATCGCGTCCTCCACGTGCGGGCTCGCACCGACAATCCCGAACGCCGCCTCCGGCCCGGGTCGTTTGCTCAGGTGCGCGTCGTCGTCGGGACGATCGACGAGGCTCTGACCGTTCCGTCGGTCGCCGTCATCACCTCCGGCGATCGCAAGAGCGTCTGGGTCAGCGAAAATGGGAAAGCCAAGAAACAGAACGTCGAGATTGGGATCCGCACCGAAAATCGCGTCCAGATCACCGAGGGGCTCGAGGCCGGCGATACCGTCGTCGTGACGGGGCGTCAAAACGTCCAGCCGGGCGCCAAGCTCAAAGTCGACACCTCCGAAGATGCGATGGATGTCGAGGCCGTCGAGCCCAATTCCAACAAGTCGGGGATGCGCAACAAATGGTTCTCCGAGGAACCGCTCGAATCCCGACCCGACACTCCCGATCCGCCTCCGAACGCTCGTTCGAAGGAGGATGGCGAGCCCTCGGATTCGAGCTCGGAGACCTCCGACACCGGGGAGGATGAGTAATGAAAGACCTCGCCTCACTCAGCGTCCGGCGACCCGTCGTCGCCATCGTCATGGCCCTCGTGATCATCCTCTTCGGGGCCATCGGCTACTACGGACTCGGCGTCCGTGAATTTCCCGCCGTCACCCCTGCCGTCGTCACCGTGACGACCAGCTATCCCGGGGCCGGCGCCGAAGTGATCGAAAATCAGATCACCGAACCCCTCGAATCCGAGATCAACTCCATCGAGGGCCTCCGCTCGCTCCAGTCGGTCAGCCGCCAGGGGCGCTCGACGGTGACCGCCGAGTTTAACCGAGACGTCGATCTCGATCGGGCCGCCAACGACGTGCGAGATCGCGTCTCTCGAGCCCGTGGCAACCTCCCGCCCGACGCCGAACCCCCCACCATCGCCAAGTCCGACGCCAGCGGAGGACCCGTCGTGTACGTCAAGTTGACGAGCGACGAGCTGAACGTCCGGGAGATCACCGAGCTGGCAAACAACCGCGTCAAGGAGCGCCTCCAGACCATCTCGGGGGTCTCGTCGGTCCAGCTCTGGGGATCGAAGACCTACTCGATGCGGCTCTGGATGAATCCCAAGCTGATGGCCGCCCACGAGGTGACGCCCCACGACATTCGAGACGCGGTGCGCGAGCAGAACTTCGAGCTCCCCGCCGGACGGATCGACGGCAACACGGTCGAACTCAACGTCAAGGCACCGACGCGCCTGAAAACCCCCGACGACTTCGACAACCTCATCGTCAAAGAGGAGGGCGATACGCTCGTCCGGCTCAAGGACGTCGGCTACGCGACCTACGGCGCCATCGAGCGGCGCGAGCTTCTGCGCGGCGACGGCGAGCCGATGATGATGACGGTCCTCAATCCGCAGCCGGGCGCCAACCAGATCAACATCGCCGACGAGGCCCGCGAGCGGCTCAAAAAGATCAAAGAGGACCTGCCCGAGACGGTCACCGCCGAGTTTGCCTTCGACAGCACCGAATACATCCGGCGCTCGATCGACGAGGTCCAGCAGACGATTCTCATCGCCCTGGGGATCGTCATCTTCGTGATCTTCTTTTTCCTCGGCAACTGGCGCACCACCCTGGTGCCCGTGCTCGTCATCCCGGTCTCGATCATCGGGGCCTTCGCCGTCATGGCAGCCGCTGGATTCTCGATCAACGTCCTGACCCTGTTGGCGCTCGTGCTGGCGATGGGCATCGTCGTCGACGACGCGATCGTCGTACTGGAGAACGTCTACTCCAAGATCGAGGAGGGGATGGCCCCACGCCTGGCGGGTATCGTCGGAACTCGTGAGGTATTTTTCGCAGTCGTCGCGACCACTCTCTCGCTGGTGGTCGTCTTCCTGCCGATCTTGCTGATGGGCGGGGTGACGGGCGAGCTCTTTACCGAATTCGGCGTCGTGATGGCGGGCACGATTCTGCTGTCGTCCTTTTCGGCGCTGACGGTCGCGCCGATGCTCTGTGCCAAGCTCCTCGAGAAGCGCGAGGAGAAGCCCGCCTTCCAGAAACTCACGGATCCCTTCTTCGATGGGCTCCGCGATCTGTACGCCACTGAACTCGAGGCCTTTCTCAACTACCGCTGGCTCGCCATCATTCTCATCTTCGCGACGGGTGGCCTGACCTACTTCCTGTTCATGCACATCCCCTCGGAGCTGGCGCCCAAAGAGGACCGCGGCGAAATGCGCATTTTCGCGACGGCCCCCCAGGGCACCAACTTCGAGTACATGGACGCCTACATGACTCGGACGATCGACATCCTCCAGGACGAGGTCCCCGAGCGGGATCTGATGATGTCGATGACCTCTCCGGCCTTCGGCGCGACGGGCTCGGTCAACTCGGGCTTTCACTTCGTCTCGCTGGTCGACCGCAGCAAACGAGATCGCTCGCAAAACGAGATCGCCCAGAAGGCGAACAAAAAGATCAGCAAGGTCACGGGGGCGAGAGCGTTCGTCTCCCAGCCGGCGACGATCTCGAACGACTTCGGCGGCAAACCGGTGCAGTTCGTCCTCCAGAACCTCCAGATCGAACGCATTCGCGACGTCCTGCCCGAGTTCATGAAGCGGGTCCGCGAACACGAGATGTTCCCGTTCACCGACGTCAACCTGAAGTTCAACCAGCCCGAGATGCACGTCTCGATCGATCGCGATCGCGCCAAGGCGCTCGGCGTGCCCATCCGGCGCGCCATGGAGACGCTGGAGCTGACGCTGACCCCGCTCCGCTACGGATTCTTCCTCAAAAACAGCAAGCAGTACGACATCATCGGGCAGGTGCCCCGCGAGGACCGCGACCGCCCCAGCGACCTCCGCAACCTGTACGTTCGCAACGATTCCGGCGACTTGATCTCGATGGCCGACATCGTCGACGTCGACCAAAAGGCCGGGCCTCCACTTCGATTTCGATACGACCGCTACAACTCGGCCACGGTCTCGGCCACCCTCGCCGAGGGCAAGACCATCGGCCAGGGCGTGAAGGTGATGAACGAGATCGCCGACGACGTCCTCGACGAGACCTTCACGACCTCGCTCAAGGGGCAGACCAAGGACTACGCCGAGAGTTCGAGCCAGATCTACCTCGCCTTCGCGCTGGCACTACTGCTGGTCTATCTCGTGCTATCGGCTCAATTCGAGAGCTTCCGCGACTCGCTGACGATCCTGCTGACCGTGCCGCTCGCGCTGTCGGGCGCCCTCGGGTCACTCTGGTACTTCGATCAGACCCTGAACGTCTTCAGTCAGATCGGCATCATCATGCTCATCGGGCTGGTCACCAAAAACGGCATCCTGATCGTCGAATTCGCCAATCAACGTCGCGCCGAAGGAGCTTCTATTCTGGAGGCTGCCCGCGAGGCGGCCGCCGTGCGCTTCCGCCCCGTGTTGATGACGAGTATCTCGACGTCGCTCGGGATCCTACCCATTGCCCTCGCGCTGGGCGCCGGCGCCGAGAGTCGGATCCCGATGGGCATCGCCGTCATCGGCGGCATGGTCGTCGGCAGTCTGCTGACCCTCTTCGTGGTGCCGGCGATGTACACCTACATCGCCTCCGACGAGATGGGACCCGAACAGCGCGAGGCCGCCAAAGTCGAGGCGGACATCCCCGAGGGTTTCGAAGAGGACGCATAAATCCATCCCACGTGGCGATGCCACGTCCGAATGCTTGGGCGTCGCCGTCCGATTTCAGTCCCTTCAGGAGTTCATGTTGTCGCTGACGTCTCTGCGCCGCCGCGCTCGCCATCTCTGTGCCTCGATCCTCGCCGTCGGGCTCGCCCTCGGGGGACTCGACTTCCCGCATGCATCTGCCCAGTCCTCCGAGAACGCGGACACGAGGAGCGACAGTTCGACGTCGGAGGGCGACGAGGACGCTCCAGATGTCTCCACGCTCGACGACGAGGATGCGGTCCCCGAAGATGCTGAAGACGTTCCGGTCTTGAGCCGAGAGCAGGCCATCGAGCGGGCCGTCGAACACAATCACGACCTCGAGATCTCGAGACGCGAGGCCGAGATCGCCGAGCGCAACGTCTCGCTCGGCAACGCCGGATGGCTCCCCACGCTCGAGGCCAATGCCTCCCAGAATCGCACGTTCGGGGGGCCAGGGCTGTTTGGAAGTGGCAACATCTTCGCGCAGACGCAGTTCGGCGTTCAACTCGACTGGTTGGCCTTTGGAGGGCTCGGACGCGTCGCCCGCTACGACCGACTGGAGGCCGAACGGGACGTGCGCAAGATGGAGACCCGGGCCGAGATCGAATCGACGCTCGTCGACGTGACGACTGCCTACTGGCGCATTGTCCGCGAGCGCGAGTTGCTGGCGGCGATCCGCGAGACGCTCGAACTCTCCAGAGAACGCCTCGACATCGCCCGGACCCGCTCGGAGGCCGGAACGGGCTCGCAGGTCGACGTCAATCTGGCTCGCGTCGAGCTCAACCGCGATCGCTCGTCGCTGGCCGAACAGCGCATCGCGCTGGCCGAGGCCAAACACGAGCTCAATCGCGTACTCGGACATCCGCCCGAGGAGGGCTTTCGTGTCGATGGTTCGATCGAGGTGGCCGACGATCTCGCCCTCGAGCAGTTGCGTCAGCTCGCCCGGGAAGAGAATCGCCGCATCCGAACCGCTCGACGCGAGCGTCGCTCGGCCACCAGACGCGTCGAGGAACTCAAGGCCGACAAGTGGCCGGAACTCAATCTCGGCCTCGGCTACAACTACACCGAGTTCCACGGCGACTTTCTCCCTCCGCTCGAGACGGTTCCGACCTTCGAATACACTCTGGGGCTGACAATTCCGCTATTCGACGGATTCAACGTCCTCCGTCGGGTTGACAATGCCCAGACCGAACGCACGATCGCCGACGTCTCGATCCGCGAGGAGAGGACTCGCGTGCGGACGGAGATAGAGAGTGCCTGGACGGCTTACGAACGCCACCGCGAGCGAATGAAACTGGCGCGAGAATCGATCGACGTCTCGCGCGAGAACGTCCAGATCGCACTGACTCAGTTCGAGGCGGGCACGATCACCCAGCTCGAACTCCGACAGGTCCAGGTCAATTTGCTCGACGCACGAACTCGGCTGATCGAGGCCCGATTTGCGGCCAAACGCGCCGAGCTCGAACTCAAGCAACTCGCCGGTC
>JAQCND010000649.1 GCA_028274765.1 Bradymonadaceae bacterium | reverse complement strand
CGGCGCGCGCCTCGGTCTCGAGTGTTCGCCGGTTGATGGCGTCGACGTCGAAGGGGGCATCGACCGATCCAAACGACACACCCAGCGTTGCCTCGGAGAGCCCGTAGACCGGAGTGAAGATGTCGTCGCGAAGTCCGTACTCGCCGAATCGCCGGGCAAAGGCCTCGAGATGCTGGGCTCGCACCGGCTCGCCGCCCGACATCGCGATGCGCCAGCTCGAGAGATCGAGTCCCTCGAGCTCCGACTCGCGACAGCGCCGCACGGCATAGTCATAAGCGAAGTTGGGCGCCGTCGAGAGAGTCCCCCCGTGGCGCGAGATCGCATGGAGCCAGGATTCTGGCTGATCCAGAAATCGAACGGGATCGAGAAGCACGAGCTCGATGTCGAAGACGACGCCGAAGCAGACGACGCCGATCAGTCCGAGCGGGTTGTGGAGAGGAATCCACGAGACGCCGACGTCGCTCTCGTCGACCTCGAGCCGACGACCGATCGCCGAGACGTTTGCGAGCATGTTCCGATGGGTCAAAAGCACCCCTCGAGGCGGGCCCGTCGTCCCCTCGGTCAACTGAATGTAGGCGGTATCGGGACGGTCGAACTCTTCGTCGATGGAGACGCCGACGGGGACGTCTTCGAGTAGAGCAGGGAGATCGGTCACGAGCGACCACGGACGCATCGGTCCCGTGGAGGGGCGCTGGTCGTGATCGACCTCGGGATCGACCAGCATGGCCCGAGCCTCCATGCGCTCGCCGACGTGGGCGAGTGGCCGGTTGCGACCCTCGGGACTCGGACGCCAGCGATCGGGAGGAGGACAGGGGATCGGGAGTGCTCCAATGGAGAGTGCCCCGAAAAACGCGCCCAAAAATTCAAATCCCGTCGGAAAGGCCAGCAGGATACGATCCATTGGCTCAATGCCTTCGAGTCGGAGCGCCGCAGCCGTCCGACGAGCATAAGCTCGGATGCGGGTCCAACTTCGATGCTCGCGCCCTCCCTGGTGGTCGATCACGGTGATGCCACGCGACGTCTCGGCCTCGGCCGCTCGATCGAGTGCGTCGATCAGCGTCCGCTCATCCCCTCTGTCTCCCGTGTGACGATTCACGTATCTTCGTCGAGCGATTCTCGGCTCATCACCACGCGGTGGACGTATTCGGCCATTTGACGACCGACGTACGACAGCGCATTCATCTCGTTCGAATTGAAGGAACTCCCGCCGACCTTGTTGACGAGTTCAATCGCCCCGTAGACGCGGCCTTCGTGCTGAACGGGCGCACACAGGAGACTGTCCGTGTCGTATCCGATGGATTCGGAGATCTCTTGATAAAAGCGAGGATCTTCCTGAGCATCGCCGATCGCAAGACTCACCCCTTCGCGAGAGCAAAAGCCGACGATGCCTTCGCCCATCGGCACGCGAAAATCCATTACCTCGTCCGACTTGGGACCTCGAGCTGCGGCAAAATAGAGTTCGCGTCCCGACGTATCGGCGAAGAGAATACTCCCACTCTCGGCACTGATCTTGTCCATCACGAGGTCGATCACGTAGTCGACGACCTCCTCCATGGACATGTCTCCCCCGTGGATCGGCTGGATCTCGAGGAAGAAGTCCTCGATCAACGTCTCCGAGACGGAGTCGTTCTGCCCCGTGTCGCGACCGATCTCGTCGGCGCTGTGCTCACCGGTTCGTTTGCGCTTCTCGTCGACGACGGTCGCCTCGTCTTCCTGCTCTTGCTGGAGCTGTTCACGCGTCGAGGAGCCAACCGAGAGGTCGTCGGCGGGCTCGTCATCGTCGGGCCTCGCCGGCGTTCCCGTCTCTTCGGGCTCCGAGATGGTGCTGTCAACGGTATCGGCGTCGACAGCCTCTTGTTCGATGTCGAGGTCGATGTCGGACTCGTCCTCCTCGTCCGGAGGAGGCGTGGTGACCTCGGCCGATTTGGCCCCGGCGGGTTCGTCGGATTCGGCGACCGGGCTACTCCCCTCGTCACGCGCTTCCTCGAATGCCTCCTCGCTGATTTCCTCGAGCACGAAGACGCGCTCGCTCGAGGCGTCCGTGACGTGAAAGGTGTCGTCGTCCTTGATATCGCACATCACGTTGCGCACGACGTCCGACTCTTCGCCGGTGCGTTCGAGCCCCTTGCTGAGCGCGGACATCCAGTTGTCCGCATCCACCGTAATCGTGACGTCGTACCCATCCGATTCTTTGGAGGGGATAAAGACCTCGTAGTACATGCACAAACTCCTGGATGTATGAACAATCAACTTTGGGCGTTTATCATACACGAATGACCTCGAGGCTCAACCAGACGACGGCGAGTCTCGAGATCGGCGTCCGGCGACCGGGGAAATGTGGCCATCGGATGATGGGCCCCGGTGAGATGGCGCCGCCCGAAGCGATCTCGTGCGCTACATGTTACTTGTCCCGAGAGACCCGAGCAATGACGGCGGTGATGTTGTCCTCGCCTCCGTTGTCGTTGGCTTCGGCGATGAGGCGACTGCAGAGTGTTTCGAGATCGACGTAATCGCCGAACATCTCCTCGATCCGCTCGGTCGACACCATGTCGGTCAACCCATCAGAACAAAACAGATAGTGATCGCCGTCCCGAGTCTCTTCGAAATGCGAAGCGACTTCGACCTCTTCGCTGAGGCCACAGGCCCGTGTGATGACGTTTTTATAGGGGAAGAATTCGACATCGTCCGACGACAAAATGCCCATGTCGACATACTTGTTGGCCAGTGAGTGATCGTCGGTGCGTTGCTCGAGATCCCCGTCGCGATAGCGGTAGGCTCGCGAATCACCGATGTGGCCGAGATAGACACCGCGATGGGTGAAATACCCGGAGACGATCGTCGTCCCCATGCCGCGATACACCTCGTTGTTGGAGGCTACCTCGAAGACCGTCGAGTTGGCCGTCTGAATGGCCTGCACGAGTCGTCGTTCGTCGAGATCGATCTCGTCGTCTTCGCCGACGGCCTCGGAGCCGATCTCTCGACCGTCGAGCTCCTCCGGCGGCATCGTCTCTCGATAGTACTCGACCATCGCTCGAATCGCCATGGCACTGGCGACCTCGCCGGAACGATGCCCTCCCATTCCGTCGGCGACGATGCAGAGGGCCTCTTCGCCCCTCGAAAGATAAAAGTCGTCCTCGTTGTGATCGCGTGCCATGCCGACGTCGGTCGTCCCGACACAGTCGAGAGCGACCTCGACGCCGTCGACGCCGCCGCTGTACTCACTCGAGGTCCACTCGGAGGACGTCGACGTCTCATCGTCGACATGCGTCTGGTCGCGTTCCGGTGCTGAAACTTCAGTGGGTTGAGTCATACCGCTTACAGGGCCTTCGCAACGTGTGAGAGGTGAAACTCGAGCGTTCGACGGGCGTTCGGCGTCACAGACGCGTCCGTTTCACAGAATGAGCGCCTCTCATCGAGCCGCTCGGAGAGGACCAGACGACGGAACCACGGGTTTTCGCCCATCGCCGCTTCATCATACCATGGATCGCAGACGCGTACATCTCGAATCGTTCCGACAGAAGACGTCTGTCGCCTGTCGCCGGCGTTCGTTCTCATGCACGACTCATGGCGTGCCGGACGAGGGCGAGGAGACCCGTTCGCCTCTCCAGGTGGCGCGGATGTTGGAGCGCCCCTTGATGATTTGATCGGGTTCGCCGCTCACGCTGAGATATCCTCGGTAAATCCCGTTCTCCATGTAATCGATGCGACCATCCGAGGTGACTTCGACGAGATCCGCCTCGCCTCCGACGTAGATGTCGGTATCGTACTCCAGTCCCCCGATGACGAGATTGGCCGCTCCAAAGAGACTTCCGATCGACGAGGAGCAAAACTGCTCGATGCGGCTGGCCTCCAGGCAGGCGTTGTTGCCGAGTGCACAGACCTTGGACTGACCTCCCGTGATGGATCGAGCCAGATCTTCACATCCGAGCCAATGGCTGAACGCCCCGGTCAGCGAACTGGCGTTACCGTTGGTCAGCTCCGGCAGAATGACCTGATTGAAGACGTATTTGACGAGCCGGCCGTATCGAAGCGGAAGGGGGTGCTGGCCAATCCGGAGTTTGTTGTAGGCCGTGATGCGCCCCGTCCACTGGGAGCTGACGACGCCGAGTTCGCCGAGTTTGCCATCCGAGTCGGCGGTCAGGCGAATGGCGGCACAGCGTCGCTGACGATCGTCGATGTCGTTGCGGTCCTCCGAGCCGGAGCAGGCCTCCTCGTAAGCATCTTGGCATTGGCCTCGCCAGTAGAGTGTGACGCCAAGCCAGTTGTCTCGCCCCTGAAATTCGTAGTTCGATTGCACCTGCCCGATCGTCAATTCGCTCTGAACGTGAAGATTGGATACCGTATCGCGCAGGTCGCGGCCCGCTTCTCGGAGCTTACAGAGGACCTCGTTGTTCTGAATGGTGCTGTTGATGGCGTCCTGGATGCGGGTGTCGAGTCCCGTGCGCTTGAGAAACCAATCGAGCGCCCGCCCGAGGATCGAATTGACGTAGTCTTTGACGAGATTCATCATCCCGTCGTAGAGTGCCTGTCCCGGATCGTTGAAAATATCGAATATGCGAGAGAGATTTTTGCCGATCGCTCCCGAATCATCGAGTGCTCGTGAGAGATCCCACTCAGTGGTCAGCTCATAGCGCCCCTCCGGACGGAGCGAGATGAGCTCCAGCAGGAGTGTTTCTTCGGTCATCGATCCCTCCTCGACCGAGACGTCGCCCTGACACCCTCCGGCGGCCAGTTGACCGCGCTCCCCTCTCGCGACCGCTGTCACCGTGAAGGTCTTGTCGGCGCGGAGTGAGCCGAAGTCGGCGGTGGTGCCAGGTTTGGCCTTGACCCGCTGGGCAAACGCGGAGGGCTGGCGCGTGTTCAGGGGGGCGAAATCGTCACAGGTCATGCGGGATTTCTGGTAGAGTCGGACGGTGATATCCGAGAGCGAGACGACGAAATCGCCGGTATTGACGACGTCGACGTTCAGTGTCCCGCGGGCCCGCTCGACGGTGCGAAGCGTCAGCGTCAACGGATCGGCTCCACTGTGGTGCACCCGAACTTTGGCAACTCCGGTCCGTCCGCGAGCGCGGAACCCCACTGAAGCGGCTCCCTCGTCGTCGGTCTCGGCACGGTTCGAGGTGAGCGTCCCGACCGTGTCTTGGCCCTCGACGATCTCGAAGGAGATGATTTCTCCCGCATCGGCAGGCTGACCAGTGCGCTGATCGTACAGGAGAACCTCGACCGACGAAGTCCCCTCTCGCGATATCTGTTGCTTCCGAGAGTCAGCGGGGACGAGCAGGAAGTCGGCCCGTCGTTGAGACCGTTCACCGCTCGATTCTCGCGCCTGATTGCCGTCGTCGACCGCGGTCTCGCTGATGGAATCGCCACAGGCAGTGATGGCACTCCACCCGACCAACATGGCAATACACAAGATGACCGAAGTTCGCGGAGCCGTCATAGAGAATCTCCGGGGTATCCGTTGGAGACGGATCGCGTCGAAGTCGCGCACTCGAGTGTGTAAGATTGCGCCACGGTCGACAATATCATCGAGTGGTTGCGATCTTCAATCATCTGGACCCTTCAGGACAGGGCGCTCGCATAAGGCATTCCCCACTGCGAGCGTGAGCCGGCTGGAAGGCCACTTCCGGAGGACGTACAGGGGCGCTCCGAAGGCCGGGCCTTCCGGATCGACTCGATATCGGTTCGGAGCGCCAGCATCCCTGCTGGCACGTGGCTTCAGCTGGAAGCCCACTTCCGGAGGAAATACAGGGGCGCTCCGAAGGCCGGGCCCTCCGGATCGACTCGATATCGGTTCGGAGCGCCAGCATCCCTGTGAGCCGGCTAGAAGCCCACTTCCGGAGGACGTACAGGGGCGCTCCGAAGGCCGGGCCTTCCGGATTGACTCGATATCGGTTCGGAGAGCCTTGATACGTTATCGACGTGAGCCTTCATGCGTGAGACGGAAGGAGGCCCACCTCCGGC
>JAQCND010000648.1 GCA_028274765.1 Bradymonadaceae bacterium | reverse complement strand
GCCGGGTCGTGACCCACTTGGACGAAGGCGAGACGCGGCACGATGTCGGCCTCTCGAAGCTGGGTGACTGCCTCGTCCAATTGCCGCTCGACGGCGTCGGCGATGCTCCGACCGTCGATCAGATCGGGTTCGGAGCGATCGACCACGCGTCGAAGGGGGGCGGTATCGAGGTCGAAGAGTCGTTCGAACGCGGGCTCCATGTAGTTGTGGAGTCTCGATGCAAAGCGATGGGTGCGATGCATCTCGCGAACCCATCGAGTCCCGTGGATTCGCCGAGATGAGCGAGGACACGCATGGTGGATTGAACAGCGCAACTCGTCAATGGATCGCCGCGCGATTGCAGGGATGACTACCGATTGTGCGAGCATCTCGGCATGGTTCAGAGACCCAGTACGGGTCTTGTCTACTCAAAGTCAAGGTCGAACCGGTCGAGCCTCGAGCGGATGACAGGTGCGAGTGAGGGGGCGGCCGACATTCCGAAGGCTCGAAGACTCATCTTTCCGAGAGTCTGCGAGCATGGACGGAGGGCGATCGCATTCGAGCTCCATCGACTCAGGCGATCGCATCTGAACATGTCTTCCCCCGTGGTCGTCTCGCTCCTCTCCACAAGAAGTCGATCGGCGATGTGCCTTGATACGCCCTCGACGTGAGCATCCCTGCTGGCACGTGGCTTCAGCGACGCCCTGGCGGGAGGATGGAGGTGGCATAACACGGAACGAATCGTGAATGTGTGGCTTATACCTCTAATGCGATTGCCCTCCGGCATGGGCGGCGAGGAGTTTGTCGAAACAGGATGATCCGGTTATACTGTACTCCATAGAGGGATCACCCGCGTACGTAACAACGTCATACTTCAACATCTGAGGAGCGGCCCGTGTCTCAAGAGAGCTCGGACAAAGTGACGAGTGGTGAGATAGGCGGAGACGACGAAGCAACCGAGCTCCTCTCCGATGTGCTCAACGAGACGGAGGAAGATGCCGCCGAGGAGCGCGAGCAGATCGAGGCGGAGATCGAGCAACGTCGCGAGGAGGAACGTCGTCGAGAAGAGGAAGAGAAGGCCAAACGACGCGAAGAGGCCGAGGCTCGCATCACCGAAGAGTTCCGTCGACTCGACGAACTCGAAAAACGTCGCACGGAACGTCAGGAAGCCATCGAGCGCGAACAGCGTGACGACCCCGAACCGAGCGACGACCGGGAGACGCCACCGGAGGAAGCGGATGCCGAACAACGAGACGGCGAAGGGGCAGCCCCCTCTTCCCGGACAGCCGAGTCCGAGACGTCCGACCACGAGGAGGCGAATCGTCCTTCTCCTCGTCGGGATGAGTCGGAACACACCGGCGAAGCTCCGAGGGATCGGAAGCGCCAGCGCGACCCCGAGACGTCGCTCGACGCCGAAGACGAGGGAGGGAGCAGCGGCATCGTGTGGATGGCTGCGCTCGTCGCTCTCCTGCTGGGGGGAGGCGGCGTAGGTGCTGCATTCCTGTTCGTTCCGTCCGGGGGAAGCCTCGACGATTCAACCTACGTCAAGTCGGTCTACACCCCGGAGGACCCCGAACTCCCCCTCGTTCAGAAGAGTGTCATGCGTCCCACCCAGGACGAGGATGAAGAAGAATCCTCTAAAGACGAGGATGACGGCAGCTCGGCCCGGGCTCGGCGCCGGCGGCAACAACGGCAACAGCGCAACACGGACCCGAATCCGACGCGCAACGAGAATGCGAACACCCAGAGCGACGACGGTGACGACGCCCCCGATCTGAATCTCGGCGATACGGATCCCTTCAGTGCCGGTCCCTGAGACGATGGCTGTTCAGCGAATCGAGGATGCGGATGGGCCTTCGCCGATCGTTCTTCAAGAGTGGCATCACGACGATCTCGTCGATTTTCTGAGTCGCGACGTCCCGGCCAATCTCTTCCAGCTTTGCTGGCTGGAAAATCACGGGGTTCGCCCCCTCGAGCGCCCCGATCTCTTCTGCTTTCGCGGATGGCTCGACGCCAACCGATCCATCCATGCCGTCTCTTTGCTGGTCACTCGTCGACTCGCTCTCCTCGAAGCCCGCACGCCGGAGGATGCACGTCGCGTCGGACGATGGTATCGACAGCACGACACGGACATCGAGCACGTCGTCTCCAAATCGGAGTGCGTCGATCCCTTCTGGCAGGCTTACTCGGCGGACGAATACGCCGAATCTCGGCTTCGACGTCGTCAAGTCATGTACCAGTTGACCGATGAGACCGAGTGGGCGGGCTCGCGGGGAGAGACCTCGACTGAAACGGGGATTCGATACGCCAAGCTCGGCGATCTCGATCCCCTGTTCGAGGCTAGTGCCCGCATGCATCGCGAGGAGACCCTCCGCGATCCCCTCGAGCGCGATCCCGATGGCTTCCGCGAACACGTCCGACATCGCATCCGGTCCAACCGGAGCTTTGTCTGGTTCGACGGGCGCGAGCTGTTGTTCAAAGCAGACATCTCGGCTCGTGGCAGCTTTGGGGTGCAGATCTCGGGCGTGTTCACCGACCCGGAGTACCGAGGGCGAGGGATTGCGACGCGCGCCATGACCGACATCTGCGATCGCCTCTTCGACAGAGGGGAGCCCCGGGTGGTTCTGTATGTCAACCGAAACAATCGTGCTGCCCGGCGGGTCTATTCGAAGGTTGGATTTTCACGCCACACGGATTATCAGACGGTCTTCGTCGCCGATTGATCGCGCGCCGGACTCGGCTGCCGAGTATAGCCGAGGATCCGTCGATGTCCCCGAGTCGAAGTGTGGTTCTCCGACATGCCCCGTCCCTCCGCCGGTGATAACGCCCATCCCCCTCGAGAAGACTCCGACCCTCACGATTCATCGTCGTCGGAGAGCTCTCGTCTCATCGGGTGGCTCGATCGCGAGAATGCCGCCCGCCTCCTCAAGTTCAGCCTCGTCGGGGGGCTCGGCATCGGCGTCAATTGGCTCTTTTTCGAGCTCGGCTTCTATCTCTTCGATTTTTTGGCGCGGCGCACGGCGGCGATCTGCGCGTACACGCTGGGACTCATCGTCAGTATCTTTACGAATTTCGTGCTGAACGACATGTGGACCTGGGCCGATCGCCGCAAGGGGGGTATCCGGGATTGGTTCCATCGCCTGGGCAAATATTACGTGAGTGCGTCTGTAGCCGGCGTCGTCCAGGTGGGCATCAGCTCCCTGACGCTGGCCTGGCTCTGGGAGCCTCTCGGATGGATGTTTCCGGGATGGAAGCCGGGGATGGGGCTCGCCGTTCCGGCGTTCGATCTGGCTCCGCGACTCGGACTGCTCACGGGCGTCGCCTGCGGCATGGTGATCAACTTTCTGGCGAGCCATCTATGGGCCTTTCAGGACGCCGAAGTCGATGGAGCGCGCACGGACGTCGAGCGATAGTCTCGAGACGAGGTATGTAATGCGCACATGGCTAGTCCTCTCGCTGTGCCTGGGGACCGGACTCGCGACGATCCACTGTAGCGGCTCCCAACAGCAGCAGGAGGACGATGAAGTCGTGGGAACTCCTCCCTCGGAGGAACGCGATCCCTTCGACGTCGTGAATATGCCCGACTCTGCCAAACGAGCGGCCAAAAGTGGAGTGATTGGTCCGGACGACGAGGAAGGAAGCGACATCGAACAAGGACAGAAGAGCCTCGAGAAGCTGACTGCACGAACCGACGACGCCTCACCCGACGAGTCGAATTCCCCCCAGTCCGGCGCCGAGGACTACCAGTGCTTCGCCTGCGTCAAAATCTGCGCCGAGAGTAAGGGGGCGTCCTGTGATCCGAGCTCGGAGGACGTCATCTGTGGATGGGGCGTCCATCCCAAACGAGAGACGGCGCGTGAAGCCGCTCGGGCCCAGTGTGGAGGAGCGCTCGACATGATGCGGGAGACCAGCCGCTGGGGGGCGATCAAGGGGACATGTCCCGAAGCGACGTGTCAGACCTCTCGCCCGTCCTCTTCGGCGCTCTGACTCCCTCCGTCTTCTCGGGAGATGTGGGCAAGTCGAGGGAAGTGGATCGATGGGATACAAAGCCTCCCCTCGTCGGACGACGGGGGAGACTTCGTCATAGACGGGGACGGTGAGCTGTCGAATCGGTCACACGCCGAGCAGTGTGGGACGCTCCAGCATCTCGGCCACCTCGGCGAGGAATTCGGCGCCCATGGCCCCGTCGACGGCGCGATGGTCGCACGAGAGGGTGACCTTCATCCGCGTACCGACTTCGAGCTCGCCGTCTTCGACGACCGGCGTCTCTCGGACGGCTCCGCAGGCCAAAATGGCGGCCTCCGGGGGATTGATCACGGCCATGAACTCGTCGATGTCGTACATGCCGAGGTTGCTGACCGTAAACGTCCCGCCCTGATAGTCTTCGGGCTGGAGATCCTTGTCCCGAGCCTTTTCGGCCAGCCGCCTCGACTCCGAGGCTATCTGGCTGAGGCTCTTCTGGTCGGCGTTGCGAATCGTCGGCGTCACCAGACCGCCATCGACGGCGACGGCGACTCCAACGTTGACGACGTCGAATCGGGTGATGTGTTCGCCCTGATAGGAGACGTTCACATCGGGATAGCGGCGCAGACCAACGGCACAGGCCCGCACGATCAGATCGTTGACCGATATCTTGACGTCGCGTCCGGTTGCTTCGAGCTCCTCGTTGATCTCGGATCGGTACGCCATCGCCGGCCCCATGTCGAGATCGCGCGTCAGGGTAAAGTGAGGCGCTGTGCGCCAGGAGGCCTGGAGGCGGTCGGCGATGGTCTTGCGCATCTGGCTGAGCGGTTCTTGCTCGCCGGGCAGATCCGGCGCGGCGACAACCTCGCCAGAGGGTTCGGTAGTCGAGGGGACGGCCGGTGTCTCGGCTTCGGCGGGGTCGCTCGGTTCGACCTCTCGTTGCTCGAGGGCCCGTTCGACGTCGCGCTGGACAATGCGTCCCGAGGGACCGGACCCCTCGATCGTGGCGAGGTCGATGCCCTTGTCGCCGGCGATGCGGCGCGCGAGCGGGCTGGCTCGGAGGCGTTCATCCTCCTCGGTCTCGTCGGTCGCCGTCGTGCCACCGGAAGCCGCCTCATCGGTTTCGGCCGTCGTTTCGGCCGGCTCGGACGGCGTCTCGGGAGGTGCTTCGTGTTCGGGCTCGTCGGATGCCCCGTCGGCTTTGGCGTCGGGCTCGGCGTGCGTCGTCTCGGATGCACCTCCACCGTCGTCCCCCTCCATGAGACTGGAGACGTCTTCGCCCGGTTCACCGACGATGGCAATCGGGTCACCGACGGCGATCGCCTCTCCCGGTTCGACGAGAATGTCGAGGACGGTCCCGTCGTACCAGGATTCCATCTCCATCGTCGCCTTGTCCGTCTCGATGTCGGCGATGAGTTCGCCGTCGGCGACCTCGTCGCCCTTCGAGACGTACCACTCCGACAACGTGCCCTCTTCCATGGTGGGACTGAGGGCGATCATTTCGACCACTTCAGCCATGACAGTGCATCCTCAAAATTCGTAGTAGCAGACCTGCTTGACTTTCTCGACAATCTCGTCCGGCGATGGGAGCGATTCGGCCTCCAGATTGAAGGCATATGGCATCGGAACGTCCCGCTGGTGGACCCGTTCGATCGGCGCATCGAGCCAGTCGAAGAGATTGCGCTGGATCCAGTCGGCGATCGAACTGCCGACCGACGCACGGGGCCACCCCTCTTCGGCCACGACGACGCGGTTGGTTTTGCGAACCGACTCCTCGATCAGCTCCTTGTCGAAGGGTCGGAGCGAACGTAGATCGAGAATTTCGACGTCGAGATCGGCCTCTTCCTCCAGCTGGTCGGCCGCCTCGCGGCAGTCGTGAAAGAGACGACTCCAGGTGACGATCGTGCAGTCGCTCCCCTCCCGTTTGATGTCCCCTTCGCCGACGGGAATCGTGTAATCGTCGTCTTCGGGCACCTCGCCGGTGACGTTGTAGAGCTTCTCCGACTCGATGAAGATCACCGGGTCGGGATCGCGAATCGCCGTCTTGAACATTCCCTTGGCGTCGGCCGGCGTCGAGGGCATCATCACTTTCAGCCCCGGCACATGCGTATACTGCGCCTCGAGGGCCTGCGAGTGCGTCGCGCCGAGCGCGCCGCCTGCCCCCCCGGGCCCGCGGATAACAACCGGACAGCTCAACTGACCGCCGGACATGTACCGCATCTTGGCCGCATTGTTCAGAATTTGATCGAGGGCCAGAATGGCGAAGTTGAAGGTCATGACCTCGACGATCGGACTGAGTCCCTCCATCGCGGCGCCGAGTCCAATGCCGGTGAATCCGGCCTCGGCGATCGGCGTGTCGCGCACGCGGCGTTCGCCGAATTCGTCGAGCAGTCCCTTGCTGACTTTGTAGGCGCCGTCGTACTCGGCGACTTCCTCACCGATGAGGAAGACGTCCTCGTCGCGGCGCATCTCCTCGAAATGAGCTTCGTTGAGTGCCTCGCGGACCGTAATCTCGCGCGTCATCGGACCTCCCAGGGCCAGTCGACGTAGACGTTGTCGGTCAAGGCATCGGTATCGGGTTGGTCGGCTTCGTCAGCGAATTCGACCGCCCCCCGAGCCGTCTGCTTGGCCGAGTCGTCGATGTCGTTGAGTTCCTCTTGCGAACAAATATCTTCGTCGATCAACCAGTTGCTCATGCGCTGGATCGGGTCGCGCCGCTGCTCTTCTGCGACCTCGTCCCGATCGCGGTAGGTCGCCGGGTCGGTCATCGAGTGTCCCTCGTAGCGATAGGTGTCTAGATGAACGAGGGTCGGCTCGTTTTCGGCCCGTGCCCGTTCGACGGCGTCCTCGATGGTCGTATACACTTTGAAGATGTCTTGGCCGTCGGCTCGGCTCGCCTCCATGTCGTAGCTTTTGGCCTTTTTGCGCAGATCCGTCACGGCACTGACCCGCGACAGCTCGGTCCCCATCGCGTAGGTGTTATCCTCGATGATGTAGACGACCGGCAGATCCCAGACCGCCGCCATGTTCAGAGCCTCGTGGAAGACGCCCTGATGGATCGATCCTTCACCAAAAAAGCAGAGGCAGACGGCATCGTTGTCGCGATAGTCGATGCCAAAGCCCATGCCTGTGGCGAGCGGAATTTGTCCCCCGACGATCGCCCATCCGCCGTAGAAGTTCTTCTCGACATCGAACAGATGCATCGAGCCCCCCTTGCCGTCGGAGCAACCCGCCGCTTTGCCGAATAGCTCGGCCATGACGCTGTTCGGGTCGAGCCCCTTGGCCAGGGCGTGCCCATGGTCGCGATAGGCGGTGACCACGTAATCCTGGGGCTCGAGGGGCTCGAGCGCGCCGACGGCACAGGCTTCCTGACCGCTGTAGAG
>JAQCND010000645.1 GCA_028274765.1 Bradymonadaceae bacterium | reverse complement strand
AGAAGTATAGACGACGCGACGAGACGCACCTCCCCCGCTCGAGCATACGCCTTATCGCCTCGCTCCTCCCCAAAGGAAGTCGCGCTGCCGTAGCCAGCATCAACCCGGCGATCTGCCAGCAGGGATGCTCACTTCGAGAAAGTATCAAGGCGGTCCGAACCCATATCGAGTCGATTCGGAAGGCTTGGCTCCGGAGCGCCCCTGTACGTGTACGTTTCTACTCGCCGGAGGTCTCCAGCGCGCATTGAAGAGGATTGGATCAGTAGGAGATCCCCCGGGCCCGCTCGGCGAGCTGTTCGAAGGCCTGACGCATGCGCTCGATATCTTCGGGGTCGAAGCCCCAAGTATCCCTGCCGGCGAAAGGTTGTCACCTGCTCGCCGGTCAGCGGCGAGGGGGGGCTGGGCGTATGACATGGCTCGACTCCGGGAGCATCGAGTTACATGACGGGTCCATCGATGCAACAGATGCACCCGGTTCGACACTCCCGACCCCCGATGTCCGTCGCTCAGTCGACGAGACAGTCGCCGCCGATCTCGGGGGGCTCGCCGCGCCAGGGATGGTCGGGATACCGGATGTCGACGAGCGTGAGACCGCAGGCGGGAGCCGTCCGTCCGGCGCGGTCTCGCCGAGGGGTCTCGAAGAGTTCGGGAATCAGCTCGGGCGACTTCCAGTCGAGTCCGATCTCGACGAGCGTCCCGGCCATGATGCGCACCATGTAGCGGAGAAAATTGTCGCCATCGACGGAGATGCGCACCCGCGAGCCCTCCCGTTCGATCTCCATCCGTCGGATGGTTCGCACGCTGGTGTCGCTCTGGCATCCCGAGGACCGAAAGGCTTCGAAGTCGTGCTCGCCCTCGAAGTGCCGAGCTCCACGCCGCATCGGTTCGATGTCCAGCTCGCGATGCATGTTCCAGGTGTAGCGATGGCGAAAGGGATGCTGGAAGCGGTGGTTCCAGACGTCGTACCGGTAGCGCTTGCGGTTGGACGAAAAGCGGGCGTGGAAATCGTCGGTTGCCTCTTCGACGCGGGTGACGCAGATATCGTCGGCGGTCAGGGCATTCAGTCCCCGCGCAAAATCCCAGGGCGTGCGATCGTTGTCGAAGGCGAGGTGAGCAATTTGACTGCGAGCGTGCACGCCGGAGTCGGTTCGACTCGCGCCCTGGACTTTGACGTCGTCGACGGGTCGGTCGAGAATGGTGGCGGCTGCTTCGGTCAACATGCCTTCGACGGTGGGGACGTCGGGTTGGACCTGCCATCCGAAGTACTCCGTGCCCTCGTAGGCGATCTGCATTCGGAGTCGCATGACGACGAATGGGTTGGGGGAGACAACCGCGGGTGAGGGAACATTCGCCTCTCGTATCAGCCCGCCGCGGATGTTGGGCTGGCATCAAAACTCGAACGAGAGGCCGATCTTCCAGGTTTCGTCACTGAGATTGAACCCCTCTCCCTGGAAGGGCTGGACGCGAGTAAACTCGAACTCACCGTACAGGTAGGTGTTGTTGACGCCCCAGTCGGCGTCGAAGACGGCCGCCAGGCTGGGCGTGATGAAGTCCAGCAAAAATCCCAGTCCCGCCGAGACGTGATACCCCGGCGTCGCGCCCCGAGCACGCTCGCCATTGGATTCGGCGACGTTGCCGGAGCCGTCGGTGACCTTCCAGATGTAGTAGTCGATCCCTGTGCCGACACGGGGCGCAAGGGGGATGTTGAGATCCTGAGCGAGGAAGTCCCAGCGATAGGTCAACGAGAGGCGGAGCGGAAAGAGGACGAAATTCGTCTCCTCCTCGAGGCTCAGCGGGCCTCCGCTCTCCCCACTCGAGCCGCTTTCTCCGTCGGAGCCGGCTCCATTCGCCCCCCCGTTGGCGCGTTCTCCGTCGGAACCTCCCGAGCCACTGTCATCGTTGCCCGAGTCCTGGTTCTGGAGGCTGGAGTCTCCGGAAAACTTGGTGTAGCCGGCGCCGAACTCGAGTCCGAGCTTGCCGTGTTGTTTGAAGAGGTAGTACGTGACTCCGAGCTCGCCCATGAGATTGTCATTCCCCCCGAATGAGTCACGAAAGGGGGTTGCCTGGCCAAACTCGCCGTCGATCGACGGGTAGTACGGCCCGAGTTCGACGTCGACACTGCCCGTGATGGGCGTGCGCTCGTCAATCGATTGCGCCTCGGCGTCGGCGGGCGACCAAACGAGAAGCGCAACCGCGAGGACGACAAGGGTGGGAAGACATCGCTCGTACATGAATCGTCACGCTCCGGATCGAGAGGTTGTGAGTACCTCGGCGATGAGTTTGAGATGCAAGTAGCGTGTCATCGAGACGACAGGCGAACACAGAATACGGGACAACGATCCTCGTGAGGTCACGGGCGCTCCGAAGGGAGGCGTCGCGCCCGCAATCCGAGGAGGGCGAGCATCAGGAGCCCTCCTCCGATCCCGAGGGGAGGGCGCTCGGAGGGGGTGACGTGGCAACCCGTCTCGGCGCCCCCGACCTTCTGGTATTTGTCCCAGAAGTTGATCGATTCCTCGACCTCAATCTCTCCGTCGAGAGCCGTGACCGAACTGAAATTCTGAGCGGCATCTCGCGTGGCGAGGGCCACATGGAGGGTGTTACCGGGGGTTCGATCGACTTCGATCTCACCGATGCGCGTATCTCCACCGTCGCCAACCCCCGTCAGGATCGTACGCTCGACGCCGTCTTCGTCGAGGAGATCCGCCGCCGGTTGCCGAGTATCGATCGGTTCGTTCGAATAGAAGACGTGGTAATTCTGAACGTCGTCCTCGTCCGAGGGCGGCGTAAACTCCACGACGAGGGTGTTTTCCGAGGCGCGGGCCCGCGGGACTCCCCGCACGGCACCGGGACGCGTCCGGTCGAGCCAGATGACACCATCGACGCGGAACTGTCGCCCCTGCTGGGTGCCGCCGATCGTCGATCGCGAGGGCTCGCTCATGAAGGCTCGCAGGACATAGATGCGATCGAACTGATCGCCACCCGCCGTGCTGCTGGTTCCCGATCCATCGTTGGAGGTCGAGTCTCCGTCGCCAAACGGATCGAAACGATCGCGAGCGTCCGACGACGAGCCGGTGTCGGTCGGCGTCTGAGAAGGATCGTCGCTCGTATCTGTCGCCGGTTCCGTATCCGAGGGCTCCGGACCCGTATCCGATGGGCCTCCATCCATGACGGAACCGGCATCGGGCGAATTGTCTTGGGGCGGCACGGGAGGCGGCGTCAGCGATTGTTGCCCGTCCGAACGTTCCGAGGGCGGACGACAGGGTTCGGAGGTGTCGTCATCGAATGTCTGTAGAAAGTCGAAGGGGAGTCGGACCTCGAAGACCTGTTCGTTTTCGGTGATGGTGACGTTCTCGTTGTTGCGCTCGACGCCGCTGCAGGCATCGTCGGGCACGTCGGACGAGCACGAGGACTCGACGCCGTCGGCGGCGTCGAACTCGAAGATCGCCGCATCGGCATCGGCGCTCGGATTGGTCTGAACACGTCGATCGAACTCGAATCGGAAAGTCGCGTCGTCCTCCTCGGTGAGTTCGAGGCACTGCTCGATCCCGATGCGCAAGCGCTGTCCGCGTCCCGCGTTGGTCTGGGAGCCCGCTCGAACCGTTGCCCTCGAGAGACGCTCATCGCTCTTGGCGGTAAACCCCTGAGCTTGGGCCGACGATGCGGCCAGCATCGTGACTCCCAGCGCAGCGAGCACACCAGCGGCCTGGACGACAACTCCCGGTCGAGTGAACCATACGTGCATGTTCAAAGCCCCTCCTCGACGAGGTATTCGGCAATTTGAATGCTGTTGAGCGCGGCTCCCTTGCGCAGATTGTCGCTGACGACCCAGAAATTGAGCGTGTCTGCACGATCGCGGTGCTGTCGGACGCGTCCCACCCAGGTCGCATCGGTTCCAGCGGCAAGTCGTGACAGGGGATAGGTCTCCTCTTCGGGGACGTCCCGGAGGGTGACTCCCGGAGCATCCTCCCAGAGCTGATGGGCCCGTTCGACCGGAAGGTCGTCTTCGAGATCGACCGTCAGCGATTCCGCGTGGCTACGGACGGTCGGGATGCGTACGCAATGTGCGTCGATTGACAGCTCCGGGGTCTCCATGATTTTTCGCGTCTCGTCGACCATCTTGACTTCTTCGCTCGTCCATCCCTCGTCGTCGAAGCTCCCGATATGGGGGATGGCGTCGAAGGCCAGGGGATGGGGAAAAGCGACGCGGGCCTCCTCGTCGAGCTCGTCGCCGTGGGCCCAGGCCCGGAGCTCCTCGAGAAGTTCGTCGGTACCCCGTTGGCCGGCGCCCGAGGCGGACTGATAGGTGCTGACGACGACTCGCTCCAGTCCAGCCGTCTCGGCCAACGGATCGAGTGCGACGACCATCTGGGTGGTCGAGCAATTGGGATTGGCGATGATCGTCGAATCGTCGACGTCGTCGAGGGTCTCGGCGTTGACCTCGGGGACGACCAGCGGAACGCTGGGGTCCATCCGGAAAGCACTGGTATTGTCGATGACGAAGGCCCCCTCTTTGATCGCTTGGGGGGCGTACTCTCGAGTCACCGAGGCTCCCGCCGAAAAGAAGGCGATGTCGACCTCCTCGAAGGAGGCCTCGGCCAGGTTCTCGACGGTGAGCTGCTCGTCTCGGAAGGGAAGTGTCTCCCCGGCCGACCGTTCCGAAGCCAGTCCCCGGAGCGAGCGCAGTGGAATGTCGCGCTCCTCGAGAATCGAGAGCATCTCTCGTCCGACGGCTCCGGTGACGCCCACGATCGCGACGTCACGAGCTTGGGGTGATGTAGCGTCGAAGGCCAACATGACGTCTCCAGTCTCATCAGCATCGAGATTTGTCGAATCTCCTCCGAACTCGGCTCGGGGACGCGACGTACCGTGTCCTGTCTCAACAGAGCTCATCCCCCTCGTGTTCCACACCAGCGAGTGATATCTCCTTCTCGGGACGATCTCGGAGGCTACCGTCTCTCGTCCGGGCATGATTACAGGTCGAGCGGGGTCGGGTGTGACCCCCCTCCATCCCGATCTCAGACTCTCCCGTACTATGAAGTTTCTGGGCGACATTCAAGGTCCCTCGTCGCGATCGGGCCGGGGGGTATAGAGGGGCTCGTACTCCGAGCCGCTCAGGGGGAGCCACCCGAGGCGCTCGCCCTCGATCATCTGGAGTCGCGGGAAGAGTTCGGTTCGAAGCTGAACTCCCTCGGAGGTCCGGCGGTACGCCGCCAGAGCGGCCCGGAATCGGTCACGCTGTTTGCCGGCGGGACATCCCACGAGGGCGAGTCCGTCCGATTCCACCTCAGACGACAGGGAGCCGGCAAACTCCATCCATTCAGTACGTTCGACGGGCGTGCAGGTGTCCGTCTCGACTGCGTAGGTGGGGCCCCCGTCGAAGGGATCGATGCGATGGTCGTAGGAGAATCCAATCGACTCGAGCATGACGGCGGCCGGTTTGGTCTTCTGTCCGACGACGCCGATTTTGTCCCGGGCACGGTCGGGCAGGAGCGAGGTGTAAATGGGCTCGCTGGGAAAGAGACTCTGGACGAATTCGACGCTGTCGCGGCTCAGTCGATCCGCCTGGCGGTAGTGGAGTTCCGTGAAATGCTGGCCGAGACAGTCCCAGAGGTCACTGCCGCCGTCGTCGCGAAGCGGCGGGAGAAGGTCTGCGACGATCCGGTCGCGAAATCGCGACCGATGCATGCCGATAAACAAGAACCGGATGTAACTCAGCAGTTTGCCGAGTTTGAGTCGATGCTCCCGATAGTCGGGCGCCAGAATCAGCCCTCCGACCTCGGTGGGACCGTGATAATCGAACTCGAGCTCCAGCGTCTCGTGGTTGAAGAAACGATCGAGCGTCTCGGAGTATTTTTGCTCTTCGCGCACGTTGAAATACACGGCGGGGCGCTCGTAAGTCCCGTGCTGAGCGACGATCATGCAGGCGCCGACGAGTCGATCGTCCTCGAGGTTTCGAAGTCCAAAGACGTATTCGTGGTGTTTGACCGGGATGTCGTCGTGTCGGAAACTCGCCCGACTCTTGTGCGTAATCGTCTCGAGGGCCTCACGATCGTCAGGGAGATTGAGCGTGTCGAGCTCGGCAGCCAGCGTATGGAGTTCGTCGAGATCGTCGGGATGGATTTCGTGAAATACGAACATCGCAGCCACGTCGGTCGAGAGAGAATCGAGAGGCGATGCGAATCGATCGAGAGCGCACACATGGGATCTCACGATGCACCAAACCCCTCTCGAGGACAAGGTCTATCGGCTCGACAGATGAGTTGGGAGCGGCGAGGGTATCTTTTTTCTTTGGAAGAGTAGGGCCCCGTCGAGTCGTTGACATCGGAGGGAATCGGGGCATGTTCGAGATG
>JAQCND010000643.1 GCA_028274765.1 Bradymonadaceae bacterium | reverse complement strand
GACCGCCACGCCGTCGAGACGGCCGAGCTCAATGCACTCTACAACGATACTCGCAACGTCGAATTTATCGTTGCCGGCTGGGAGAAGGCCCTTCGCCGCCTCGCCTTCGACGAGTCACGAACCTTCGAAGCCGCTGTCGTGCATCCGTCGGAGCGGCCGCTCGGTGAACGAGTCCTCGCCTACCTTCAGACGCTCGACGTCGAGCGACTCGTCTACATCGGCCCCGACCCGGACGCTGCGGCCGATGACCTCGGCGAACTCGTCGAACAGGGGTGGACACTCGAGGCGCTCGGCGCCGCCAACACCCATCCGGCGACGGCTCGCACGGTGCTGATGGCCTCGCTCACCCGATAGAGTGGTGCCGTTTCAGCCCGGGGGGCTCACTCGTCGGCACATTCGTCGACGCGTCCATCCTCGCCGTGTACCCCGATGACCGTCCGGCGCTTCGGGGGAATCGGGTAGTGCTGATCGACGTCGGCGTTGCGATAGAGGCCGATGGCCTCCCGCTGAATGCGGTAGTGACGTCGGGCTTCGAGGGCCTCTCGGCGCTTGTCGTTGAAAGCGTCCACCAGCTCCTTGCGCTTCTGGAGATTGCGCTCGCCCTCCAGCCGCTCGTCAATGTCATCCAGCTCGACCAACGCCTCCTGAATTTTACCGGCCGACCGGCTCAGCGACTGCGACATCTCCTCGAGCAGTTCGCGCTGGATCGATGTTCGGGGGTCTTTGACGCCGAGGCTGTCGGAATATTCCTCCGCTTCGGAGGTCTTGAGAGTCTCGGCCACTGCTTTCCACTTGGGTTTGCTCATCGTATCGTATCTTTCGAGAGGGAACATACGCTGAGGAACCTCTGAAATCTGCACACCATCATGACATTCATTGCGCGTACTCGTCGGCTCGTATCGGGCACCTCTCGCGCTCTCCATGGGTTGGAGGTACCCTGCGACATTCCGCTCGCCATCCATGGCGATTTTGTGAACACACATCCCTGTACAGAATAGTCCGGACGATTCGATCGCTCAAATTATCGAGACATTTCGAGTGGCTATGCGTCCCTCGATAGCCTCCACCTTTGGCGGTCGGCGTGCATCGACCTCTTGGACTTCGATGCCCCCTCTGGCGAGGACTCGAGACGACGAGGCCGATCTCGTCTCCAGGAGGTCGGGAACGCATGGCAGTGTATCGCCCGTGCGAGCGCGGCGGGAGCGGGGTGAAGCCTGCGAGTGTGATTCAGGTCCGTGGGATCTCGATGACGTATTGTTGGGAGCGCCGGCGGCCCCGCGGGCCGATCATCGAGTCGGTCGGCGGCAAACGTCGTGCCACGGCGTATCCCACGGTATCCGAGCGGACCCGGAACCTGCTTTCGGGACAAATGAGCGCAGAGAGGTTGACATCCCCCGGAACACGGGATTACATTTTGCGATTGCGCGGATGATACGACACCCATCTCTGGTTTCTCTCATCCGTTCCACTCCAGATCTCATACGGGAGGTTGGACATGCTCCAGCTCACGAAAGAAGCAGCCGAACAGGTCCAGCAAATGATGGACGATCACGGAATCTCTCCCGAGGACGGCTATGGCGTTCGCGTCGGAGTCGAATCCGGAGGGTGTTCCGGACTTGAATACGTGCTCGACATCGTCGACAGCCCCGAAGACAACGACCGTGTCTTTGAACAGCACGGGGTTCGAGTCTACTGCGACCCCAAGAGTTACCTCTATCTCAAAGGCACTCACGTCGGCTGGGAAGAGTCGATGACGGGGAGCGGATTTACCTTCGAGAACCCCAACGCCAAGCGCTCCTGTGGATGCGGCACGAGCTTCGCCGTTTGAGGAGCCTTTCACCCTCGGTCGGTGACGGTTGGAGATCATCGATCGAGGGGCTCACTCCATTTTTTTGAGCTCTCGTCCGACTAAAGTATACCTGTACGTATACTTTGGGCGAAGGGGTTCTGGGACCGCGGCACACATCCGGCGGGGATGCAATCGTCGAAACGATCTCCCTTTCTGCGTTCGACGCAGGGCCGCGATGGGCTCGTGTCACCTCGTCAAGGGGAGGTCTATGTCGATGATCAAGGAACCTTGAAAAGATCCCGCGGGCAAATTGACATAGGGAAACGACTTGCGGTATCGCAATCGGGCCAATCAGGGACCAGCCCTACACTTAGTTCAGGAGGCATTATGACATTCGTGATCACCGAGCCTTGCCTTGGAACCTGTGATACCTCGTGCGTCGAGGTATGTCCGGTCGACTGTATCCACGGACCGCTCTCGGTCGAGGAGATCCACGAGCTCCAGGCCAACGGCGAAGATGAAAAACTCGAGGACGTTCAGCTCTACATCGATCCC
Organism: Bradymonadaceae bacterium; assembly: GCA_028274765.1. Classification (GTDB taxonomy): domain Bacteria; phylum Myxococcota_A; class Bradymonadia; order Bradymonadales; family Bradymonadaceae; genus CAJXPB01. Next base: position 2,726 of record JAQCND010000643.1, on the reverse strand, counting down.
ATCATCTGTATCGACTGTGGTGCCTGTGAGCCCGAATGCCCGGTCGAAGCCATCTTTCCCTCCGAAGAGGCCGTCCCGGACAAATGGAAAAACTACATCGACAAAAACGCAGACTTTTTCGCCTGACGTAAACGGTCGGCCGAATCCCGGCTCCCGGCACGATTTCTCCCTCCTCCAACCGTCAGTCTGAGCGCTCTAGAATTTTGAATTCCACGCGCCGGGATTCGGCCCAGTCCTGTTTATCTCCCTCCTCGGGGACTTTCTCTCCCTCAATTTCGCCGTATCCCTCGACCTCGAGACGGTCCGGAGCGATATCGGCTTCATGAATGAGGCGGAGCCGCACGACCTTCGCCCGCTCGAGCGAGAGATGGTAGTTGTACTCGGTTCGCCCCCGTCGATCGGCGTATCCTCGAATCTCGATACGCTCGATATCGGGGTGTGAGGTCAGGACCTCGGCCACTTTGTCGAGGACATCGTACGACCGCGGCCGGATGATGGCACGATCCGTGTGGAAAAAGATTCGCTCGGAGATGCGAATCTTCTCCTCGGTAACTTCCGCCTCTGGCGGCTCTTCCTTCGGACACCCGTTCTGTGCACTCGCCCCCGCCTCGTCTGGACATGCGTCCTCGATGTCGGGCACACCGTCGTTGTCGTTGTCGGGATCGGGGCAGCCATCCTCGTCTTGAAAACCATCGAAGTCCTCGGCCGACGCCGAACACTTGTCGTCGCGATCTGGGAACCCATCCGAATCGTTGTCGAGGTCGGGACAGCCGTCGTCGCCTTCGAATCCATCGGGATCCTCCGGCCGATGGGGACAGCGATCGTCGACGTCGGGCGTGCCGTCGTTGTCGTTGTCGGGATCGGGACAGCCATCGCCGTCTTCGAATCCATCCTTGTCTTCGGCCTCGCGGGGACAGGCGTCCCGTCGATTGACGATCTCGTCTGTGTCGAAGTCGCTGTCCGGACACTGGGCCGGCTCGACTCCACGCGCCGGAGGAAGGCAGGTCGGATCGCTCGTACGATCGGAAGCGGAACGACCGTAATGATAGGCCACGCCGAGAACCGACCGAAGGTCGGGTGAGCCGAAGCCGCGCACGACCCCGCGCCCCACCGCCCAGCGAAGATCGATCGAGGGGATGGGACGATAGCGCCCGCCGATCAGGAGTTCGGCGCGGCTTCCATGCTCGGCCTGAAAGGGGGCTGCCAGAGCGGTCTCACCGACGAATTCGACTCCGATTCCCCATGTCTCGCGAGGCATGTAGAGGGCACCGGCGCGCCAGCCGAGCTGGGGCTCCGCCCGGAGGTTGTTGAGTCGCGGCTGACCCGGCAGCCTCACCAGTCCATTGGCCGCGAGCCGTATGGGCCCGATCCGGGAGGAGACTCGAATTTGGGGCACGCCCGAGATGCCGCCTTCGCCGAGATACGCATCACTCGTGTGCGTGGGGAGAGCGATCGGCCCCCCGACGGCCACGCCGACGGGAGAAAGCTCGCGAGAGAAAAGCGTGACGAATCCGTACACGCTGGCGTTCCCGAGCCCACCGGAGGCGACCGAGCCGAGTCCGAAGCCGGGGAGTTCGGCCTGCTGGTAGGGCGTCACTGGCACTCGAAGCCCCAGTTCGATGCGATCGAAAAGCCCCATTGCGGCCTCGAGATCCAGTTGCTGCCGATGGGAGACGAGCGCCCGCTCGTCGCTACCTCCGTTGGAGCGGACGACGAGGGGATCGTTGAGATAGTGAGCCGTCAGAGACGCTCGAACCTGGAGATGGGGCAACACGCGGCCGCTCCCGGTCGCCAGGATGCCCGCTCCGGATAGATTGAGGTGATAGGGATTGAGCTCGAATGAGGTTCGGCGGGCATCGGGATGTTCGGCAGCTCTTCCCTCCGCGGGCCCCAAACAGGCCAGGCCCACTCCCCACAGTAACAAGAGTACACGGCGAAGGACGATGTGGTGGCGGGATCGGTCCATATCCATCAGCGATGAGAAGACGTGTCGGACTCGGCGTCAGAAGGGGGGCGGAGACGGCGATGTCGCCAGAGCGCAATGCATCCGATCAGCATCCAGACGAGTGTGAGGGGCGGTCGAGCCGATGAGGAGCTAGCTCCGGCGCTCGAACACCCCGATCCTCCGGTCACGGGTCCCTCGAACCATCCCACGCCATCGTCCGCCGGATCGGTCGGATCGGTGAAATGCTGTTTGACTTCCACTCGATCGGGCACGCCCCCGTTGTCCGAATCGAGCGATCGGTAGTCCGCTCGTCCGTCGTCGTCACTGTCGACCGGCGGGGTGCGCCAGTCGTCGTCTCCGGCCTCGACGCGATCGAGAAGCCCGTCGCCATCCGAATCATCGTCGAGGGCGTCGATCGTGCCGTCGCCATCCGTGTCGCGCGGCGAGGTGGGGTTGGGCCCGACCTCGTCGCCGTCCGAGATGGTGTCGCCATCCGTATCCGGATTCAGGTAATCGGTTCCCGTGTGTTGAAATTCATAGCGGTTGATCAGTCCGTCGCCATCTGGATCGGCCGTCCAGTCGTCGAGGGGATCGAGCGGATCGGTGTCGTGATCGTCGACCTCGCGCCCATCTTCGACTCCCCCTCCGTCGGTATCGGGATTCAGTGGATCGGTCTCGCCGTCGTCGACACGCCCGTTGGCGTTGGCATCCTCTTCGCCATCCGGCAGTTGATCGCCATCCGTGTCGCGAAGCAGGGGATCGGTCTCGCCGTCGTCGACGC
>JAQCND010000638.1 GCA_028274765.1 Bradymonadaceae bacterium | reverse complement strand
TTGAGTTGCTGCGAGCCGACTCCGGGATTTTTGACGCGTGCCTGACCGGATCGAACCTCATTGAAGCCCTCGGCGTTGACCTGGCCTCCATCCGACGTCTCCCCACCGTCGGTCTGGGTCCCTCCATCCTGGTCGGGAACGGGATCGACATCCGGGGTGGTATCGGCTTGAGTGCCCGTGTCGGCTTTAGGAGAGCCATTGGAACCGTTGGAGCCATTCCCGCCATCATCGTCCCCACAGCCGACCAGAGCGAGGGGAAGCGAGAGGGCGACGAGCGAGGTGAGCAGACGATGTTTGGTATGCATGGTTCGAGTGGGGGAGTAGGGTGAGATTGTGCGTGGCGGCGTATCCAGTCGTGTATGCATCCTCAAACTACCTGCATGTTTCGTACCAGGTGACATTCAGCTTGAGTATCACCATGGATGCCATGCGGCACGTTCGACGAGAGTTCACTGCCGAGGAGCGGTCGGGGGACCCTCGTGGCCGGCGAAATGCCCCGTCCGAACAGGGAGGGGGGGGCGGCTCGCAGTCGAGTACACGGGGATGGTGAGACACCGGCCACGGGGTCGTGAGCATCGTCTCAATGTGAGTAGCTCGTATCATGCACTCGTCCTCGCGAGGGAGGGTCGACCACTCGAGTCGGGGGACGTCTCGATCGGCGAGACGGTCGCGCCCCCTCCCTTGTTTTTTGCCGCGTCTCCGGGTAACGCATCGGTGCAAGCCCTACCCCGAATGTTTCACAAGTCCTCCTGCTGCGGCTTGCAGACTGCACGAGCTTCGCCTCTCGCGTCGCCCGAGGCATCGCATCCGAAGACTCGATGTGTCGTCCCACGCGAGTAAGCGTTCGGTCGCTTGCGCTCCCAGCGTGCCCAGTCTGCAGTGCTTCGCGACGGAGTCTCGTGAGACATCCGGGTGAACGTCTCGAAGTTGTACCGCCATCACCGCGCCGACAGACGTCCGTCATCTTCTCCACGGGAGGTTGCCATGAACGATATCGACGATCTCGATGCACTCGAATTCGATACCTCCGAGGGCGAAGAACCGAGCGAGTGGGAGAAACGATTCGAAAACCAGATCAACACGTTCTTCGATGAAGCGATCGAGCGCGTTCCCGGATTCGTCGATCGCCATCTCACCAGTTTCAAGCGCATCATGGGGAGGAGCGTCTCGCCGAAGACGGGGCTCGGAGACATCGTCGTCGGGGTCCGGAATCTCGTCTCCAACGTCTCCTCGTCGCTGGGTGGACCGGACTTCTCGCGCGAGACATACACCGACGAGGAGCTCACTCGAGCCTTCGAACGAGAGGTCGTCAGTCCCGAAGAACTCGAGGGGCTGATCCGGCGTCTCTTCCGGGAGTTCGAGCGCGATCAGTGGGACAAGATCGAGTCGAGCAACGACTCCGAACAGCTTCGCAACCTCCTCCATCACCGACTCACGCAGTTCGGGGATCTCGACGAGGAGGATCTGAAGGACTACAACCCAGGGACGACGCGCGAGCACATGGAGACGGTCATGGAGCGCGAGATCGCTCACGACCCGCTTCTCGCCCAAGTCATTCGCTCTGGCGTCAAAATCGGCCTGCCGGCCACCCTCGGCTACGTGCTGTTCGGCAAAGTGAGTTACGCCGGCAACTTCGGCTCGCAGGCTGCCTCTCAGCTCTACAGGCGTCGACTCGACCTCTACAACCGGGCGCTCCTGCGGCTCGGGCAATACCAGGTCCCCGGCTGGGTCGGCGCCGTCGGCTGGGCCGGTGGGCTAGTCGGTACGCTGGCGATCGGCGGGCTCATGGAGTTCGCTGTCAACTCGATTCGCGACGTCAAAGGCTCGTACATCCGGCAGCTCAACGCTGCACGCTACGTATTGCTCTACGGCGAAAACCCCGAGACGCCCGAGGGCCAGGGGATCATTCATCTCGTACGAGGCCTGGAGCGCCAGTTTGACCAGTTGCCCGAGCTCTCGGACGACATCCTCGACGAACTCGAAGATCTCGATCGCATCGCGGCCAACGCCGACGGCGACGAACTCCAACCCCCCGAGGACATCCTCGAGCCCGGCTCGGACGTCTCGAAAGAAGCCGACGCCTCGAACCCCCCCCCCTCTGCCTCGACAGATACCTCCCTGCATACCAGATCGCCTTCCTCCGATGGCCGGGAGCATGCGAGCGACTCGTCGTCCTCCGACACCGGGAGTTCGAACGCGTCCGAGACGGCTCCCGACGCCTCCACCTCCGAGATCAATCCGGCGTCGGAACACGACTCGGACGGGGCCTCCAAACTCGAAGACGACGACACTGTCGAAGCGAGTGGCGAGGAGACGAGCCCCTCGGCAGACGGAGGGACGTCCGAGCTCGAAGGGGAAGACTCGGCCTCCGACCCATCCGACGCTACCTCCGGTGACGAAGCGGACGAGACGGCGTCCGACGCCTCCGACCTACCGGGCGAAGAGGACGAGACGACATCCGAACATGCACATGACAGAGAAACCGAGCGTGATGAGCTCGACGATCATGGAGCGACGTCCGCGAACGCCTGAGGATCGGAGAGAGCGAGCAGTGATGATGACTCGAGGTCACGAGGTAGCCAACTGATGGCTTCGACGCTCCCCGACGTGCAGGTCCATTGCCCTCATTGCTCGCTCGCTCGGCTATTATGTTGTATTGGCCGCATCTGCGCGATTTACTCCCGCACGAGACTCATCCCGAACTCGTCGATCCCCCCCAAAGGAACAGTTCCAATCTCTGGTATTCGTAGTCGTTTCACTCCATCCGGTGGAACACGCTCGACGCCTCTCTCGCCTCGACGTCGAGTGCATCGGCTCTCGGCTCTCCGCTATCTATGGATTCCCGAATGGGGGCTGATAGTCGAATTGGCCGAGTCTCTCGGAGGTTGTGAGCCCGGCGTACGAGCCAGGGACAACCGATCGTATAACGATTGTATGAACGATACGATTGGGAGTGAGGCCTCGACGGATGCGGACCTCTCCCCCCGATCGGCGAGGAGAGAATAGGACAGAGAGACGCGGACTGGGGTCAGACATCTCGATGCTGAGAGAGCCCGAACCGCTCGACCGCCGTATCGATCAACTCGAAGATGTGGCCGTCGTCATCTTCGCCCAGGCGTCCGGTGAGGTTGTCGATCCAGCGATCCGGAAAAGCCGACGGTCCGTGGAGCGCCCCGAGGGCGGCGCCGACGATCGATGCGATACTGTCGTTGTCTCGCGTGTCGTTGACCGCTCGGATGAGGGCCTTTTCGGGATCGTTGGCACAGCGCGCCAGAATGAGCAGTGCCGACGGCACGGTCTCGAGCAAGTAGGCGCCCGAGTACCAGCTATCGCAGGCGTCGACGATGGAGATGAAGCCATCGGCCGCGCGCCGAACATGGCTGTCGAGCAGATCGCAGAGCGTCCCCTGAAAGGAAATCTCGGGGCTGCGAGTCGGATACTCGCGTCCCGTCTCGACGGGGCGAGCGTACTTGACGAACTCGTCGATCCACCATTCGCCGATGGCATCCTCGGGTGCCTCGCCGAAGGTCTCGAACAGCAGGCCGGTGAATCCGATGCTCGCCACCACGGCCATCTCGTCGCGGTGAGTGATGATCGTCGAGAAGACCACGTCTTCCCAGAGCTGTCGACCCGAGGTGGGAAGATGAGGCAGTGTCACGGGCGCGATCCGCATCAACGCGCCATTGCCGGCACTCGGCTCGCCCGTATCCTGCCACGACGCTCCGTACTGGTGGGCCTCGATGGCGCGCTCGACCCCGTGTCCCGGCGCGAAGAGAGTCTCCTCCGAAAATCGCTCGATGAGGTCCTCGGGATCGATGTGCCCGAGCTCGAGGAGCGACTCGATCGTCCGAAACGTCAGCTGGGTCTCCTCCGAGGGAAGCCCCGTCTCATCGTCGTCACTGCGGGGATGGGGGATGTAATCCTGGAGCTCGCCGTGCTCTTCCCGGCGCTGAGCCGGGTTGAGCGATTCGGTGGGATTGCCCAATGCATCGCCGATTGCGACGCCGAGGAGCATCCCCCGGAGTCGTTCGTTGCTCGGACCGGGCGGAAATGGAACGTCGTCGATGTCGTATGCAGTCTCCATGCGCATCGCCTCGTCAGTGGGAGAAACGAAATCGCCTGTCACTCGTCAGTCTCGTGCATGGGGATCGTCGGGCATCGCATCCCGATCGTCGTCCCCGTCATCATTCGTCGTCGGGGCTCGGCCCCGATGGGGTATCATTATGTTGGGCTCGCGCGCGAACCCGACGGCCCGTCCGCTCGTCGACACTCCCGATGACGTGGAGGGAGCCCTTCGCCCTCACATCGCTCTCGCATGCTACATGGCGACCGGCTCGGCCTTCCGGGGACGCTCGGGCCACGGATGTTTGGGATAGCGAGCCCGCATTTCCTTGCGAACCTCTGGATATGTATTGTCCCAGAAACTCGCAAGGTCGTCGGTAATTTGAGTGGGCCGGAAGTTCGGCGCCAGCAGGTGGAGCTGGAGGGGAATCTCGCCGTCCGCGATCGTCGGGCTCTGTGCGGCGCCGAACATCTCCTGGATGCGAACCTCCAATACGGGGGGCTCCCCCGGCTCGTACTCCAGATCGAGTTCGCGCCCCGAGGGTACCTCGAGCGAGGCGGGCGCGTATGTCTCGAGCGCTTGGAGCTGTTCATGCGAGAGGTACTGTTTGAGTCGACCCTCGAGATGGACGTGTCGAAGTTGATTGAAGCTCCGTTTCCCCCAGCAGACTTGCTCGAGCATCTCGCGGAGTCGCTCTGGCTCGCCCTCGTCGGGAGCGATCGCCGGGAGATCGAGTTCGGGTCTCCAGCGGCGAAGCGACTCGATCCGATCGAGAAACTGTCGATCCGTGTCGCTCAGCTCGAAGGCGCGATCGAGATCCTCGAGAGCGGCCTCGACCAGCATCTCGGCGACGTCGGCCGGGTCGGCGGCCTCGTCGACCGAGGCGGTCTCCTCCGAGAGCGTCAGATCGTCGAAGGTCCGGCGCCGGCGCGCCGTCACTCGCTTCCGGTCGTCGTCGAAGGCCACCTCGACCGTCTCCTCGATCCGATCGGCGAAAAGCTCCTCGAGCCATGCGGGTTCGAATCGGATCGCGCTTCGAATCAATCCCCGACTCCCGACACCTCCGGTGCCTCGGCCCTTCGTCTCGCCGGCGATCTCTGACGCGATCAAAAAGTCCGGGTCACGCAACACACTCTCGTAAGCCAGCGCCAGCGGCTCGCCTCCGGTCATCACGTAATGCCGCCCGCTCTCGCGACTCAGACAGATGCGATCCGGAAACCCGACCGCCGCGGATTTGCGCGCCGATGCCTCCGGAGTCTCGTCCTCGGACGGGTTGGCATCGTCGAGCAGGCCGGCGAGCTGATCTCGCACCTGAGCGACCCGGCTGGCGCGCCCCAC
>JAQCND010000627.1 GCA_028274765.1 Bradymonadaceae bacterium | reverse complement strand
ACATTCTCATCAGCTACGCCGGGGACGTGAAGGTCGGGGACTTCGGGGTGGCCAAGGCTCGCATCCAACACAGTCTCGACGACGACAGCGACGACGATACCCTCAAGGGCAAAGTCGGATACATGAGCCCCGAGCAGGTCATGGGCGACGATATCGATGCCCGGAGCGACATTTTTTCGGCCGGCATCGTCTTCTTCGAAGCCCTGAGTATGACGCGTCTCTTTACCGGCGACTCCGACCTCGACATCATGCTCAAGGTTCGAGACGCCGAGATCGGCGACGATCTCGATCAGATCGGCCCTCTCCCTTCGGATCTGCAACGCATCGTCGAGCGCGCTCTGACCAAAGATCGCGACGCACGCTTCCAGACGGCCGAGGCCTTCTATCAGGCGCTGGTCGATTTCTGCTACAAACACAGTATCAAAGTGACGGGCAACGATCTCTCCAATCTGATGCGTCGGCTCTTTGCCGAGGAGATCGAACAGGAGAAATCGAGACGCCGCTTCGATCCCGATACGCCGCCCCCCTCGAATCGTCCCGAGACCCCCGGGGGCCTCGTGTCGCCCGAATCGCAAGCCGCTCACGACGAGCGCGAGAATCGCGAGACGCCTCAGGTCCAGCCCGTCGCCGACGAGTCGTCCGGCTCGGACGCGCCATCGACAGCCAACTACACCGACCCCCAGATGCGCTCCGAGATGTCGGCCGAGGCCGAGGGGCTCGCCGACGATACGGAGACGACCGACGTAGATGGAGCCAGTCGAGGCCCTCCATCGGACTCGGACTCACCTCGGGATGAGATCGGCGACTCGAATACGGCGCCCACCGATCTCGGCGGCACCGACTATCGCATTCGTGACGCCGACGGCGACATCTACGGCCCCATGGAACACGAGGCTATCGTCGAACTCCTCCACAACCGGACCTTCGAAAAGGGAGCTCGGGTGGCGATCGGCGGGGGCCCGTGGCAACCCCTGTCGGAAGTGGACGAGTTGGCGGAGGCACTCCCCGATGCATCCGATCGCCGAGAGGCATCCCCGACGTCGGGCGCCCAGGTCTTCGATCGTGCGCCCGGGAACGATTTCGAGGCCAGGCAGACCATTCACCAGTCTCAAGACGAGACCAACCACTGGCAGTCGTCCGACGACGAGCGGCCCATCGGCAACGACACGCGAACCGACCGCGACCTCGAGGAGACAGTGCGAGCAATGGAGGATATCAGTTCGGCGGTCTCCCAGAGCGAGCCCGACGAAGACACCGACAAACTCGGCGATGCCGACACCGAAGGCGACGACGCCCCCCCCGGAACGGCGACGTTTCGCCAGCCTCAGTCTTCCGACCACCGCGACGAGCTTCAAACCGCCCAGATGTCCTCGAAATCACTTCGAGCCGTCTCGACCGACCCCGAAGAGATCGAATCGATTCATCAATTCAAAAATCGATACGCCAGTTACGAGGGCGATCTCCGAGAGGCCCCCTTTCCGCGGCTCTTCGGGCGTCTCTATTTCGCTCATGCGACGGGTCGACTGCATCTGGAGCGAGGCAACATCGAGAAGTCCGTCTACTTCCGGGGCGGCAAACCCGTCCTCGTCGAGTCCAACCAGGAGGACGAACTGCTCGGCTCCTTCCTCATTTCACGCGACCTCATCACGCAGGAGGAGCTCGATCAGGCACTCGATCGACTCGACGAATGGGGAGGACGTCTCGGGGACGCACTCGTCGCCATCGGCGCACTTCCGGCCCACGACATCTACGAGCTACTCTCGGAACAGATGCGCGAGAAGCTCCTCGACATCTTTACATGGCGCGAGGGAACATACGGGTATTACGAAAACCAGGAGCCCGACACCAAGGGGTACCCTCTCGGAGTTGATGCCCTCGAATTGATCGTCGAGGGATGCAAAGACCACGTCCCGTTCGGCTATCTAGTGGAATTCTACGACGATCAGCTCGATGTCCCCATTCGACATGCCGGAAACGCGCCGGTCGAACCCGATCGTCTGAAGCTGAGCACCCACGAGCTCCGTATCTACAACGAGACCGCCGACGGCACGACCCTCTCGTCGCTGCTCGAGCACATGACGTCGGTTCGCAAAAGCCGCATCTACCGAATCGTCTATTTACTCGAGCAGCTCAACATGATCTCGTTCGGGGAGGAGACATCGACCATTTTTGCCGACATCGAAGAGAGTGGCTGAGGAAGCTCATTCCGAAGGGCCCTCCTCCGACATCGAACCGCCTCGCGTCGACTGCTTCGTTTGCTGAGCTCGCCGGGCTTGTTCGATGATATCTGGCGCTGTGTTGCGTCCGATTCGGGTCAATACGCGCCCCATGGCCTGGGCGAGCCCGAGGGGCGACTGGTCCTCGAGGTTGAGCGAGTCCGTCCACTGCTTGTCCCAGAGAAGATCACCGGTCGAGGCGTCCCGCAGCCGCAGCTCCAGCACCACCTGGGCTTGCCAGTCGGACTCCGAAGTGTCGAACTCCTCGAACCGGATGACTCGCCCGCCGAGCACGACGTCGGCGCGCGAATCGAACCCGCCAAGGACCGCCCGGAACCGATTGCTCTGGCGATAGACCTGTTTGAGCACGTCGCTAACCAACAATCCTGGAGGGGCCGCCCAGCGATGGTAGTGGTAATAATTGATCTGGACGCGATTGGTCCGGTAGACGATGCGCTGTTCGTCGTACGCCGCGTTGGCCGAGAAATCCTCGACCGCCAACACCACGCTGCTCGGGGTCTCGGACGAGGATTCGAGCTGCTCGTCGGCGACCTCGGGTTGATAGTTTTTGATCGGAGGCGTGCTCCGACACGACGCGAGGTGACATCCGCTCGACATCGCGATCAGGAGAATCATCCACGAGCCGAGGGCGTGGCAGACAGGGAGGTACTCGTCGTGCTCCATCGATCGTGACTCCTTGTATCACGGTGGGACTGATGACCTGGATGCTCGCGCTCATGTCGGTCGAGTGCAAACGAGTCGCGGTCGCGTGGAGTCGCATCCGCCCGTCGCACACGGAAAGCGAGCGCGTTGTTACCTCTTGCTGTCGGGGAGTTTCCGCTCGGCCGGGTCGCTGTCGAACAGTCGAATATAGGGTTTCTCTTGGAAGGTTCGACTGATCTGTTTGAGGTTTTCGGTGACCGTCCGGACGTTCGAAATGATCACCCGGAACGAATCCTGATTTTGACCGATCGTCTGTGAGAGCTGGTCGAGCAACTTGCGGAGCGTCGCCAGTGCAACGTTGACGCGGTCGACAGACTTCTCGATATCGAGCGTCTCGACCCGGTCCTGGACCAGCGAATTCGTCTCGCGGAGCTCCGACAGGGTCGCCGGGAGTTGCGACTCGTTGACGGTCGTCCGGAGGTCGCCGACGAGAGTATCGACGCGGCGGAACGTGCGATTGATCTGATCGGAGGTCTCGTCGACGCTCACGATCGCCTCCTCGAGCGACGGGCGGTTGTCTTCGATGAACTTGTTGGTCGTATCGGAGAGATCGCGAATACTCTCGGCCGCCTTGTTGAACTCCTGAACCATCTTGTCGGACTCGTCGAGGATGGAGTCGATCCGATCTCGATTGCTCTCGCGCGTCAGCGTCAACAGGTTGTTCAGCAGACTTTCGAATTTGAGGCTAATTTCAGTCGCCCGTCCGGACAGCTCCCGGAGTTTGCTCGTCCCCGCCTCGATCTCCGCCCCCGGCTCGAGCCGTTTCGTGGCTTTGATTCCCTCTTTGCTCTTGAGCTCGATGTACTTCAGCCCGGTGATGCCCTGCATCTGGACGTAGGCACGTGTCTTTTGCGTGATCGGCGTGCCGGGGGCGATCCGGACCCAGACCTGCACGACGTCGGCATTGTTCGGGGGCACCCGCAGGCGATCGACGAACCCGACGCGCACGCCCATCTGCTTGACCGGTGCGCCCGCCTCCAGGCCGCTGACGCTGCGTTCGAACTTGATCATGTACTCGCTTCGCTCTTCCCAGATCTGGGATCCCGTCAACAAGATGAGCCCGACGGCGAACAGCACGACGGTCACCGTCAAGAAGATCCCCAGTTTGATGCGTTCCGAACGGGTTGCCATGATGGCTCCTCACCTTACGACTGCATGTCCGTCCACACCGACGCGCCCCGACCCGATTCCAGATAGTCCGGAGCATTGCGGTGAAAGAAGTTGCGAACCGATTCGATCTCGCTGTCGCGAAGCTCATCGACGCTCCCCGACGTCACGACCTCTCCGTCCTCGAGCATGACGACACGATCGGCCAGAATCTCGATGCTTTCGAGCTCGTGGGTCACCACGATCATCGTCATGTTGAACAAGTCCTGGAAACGCCGCAACACGTGATCGAGCCCGGCGGCCGCAATGGGATCGAGCCCCGCCGAGGGTTCGTCGGCGAAGATGATGTCGGGATCCAGGATCGAGGCGCGAATCAGGGCGACCCGCTTGCGCTGCCCGCCCGAGATGTCGGAGGGCATCCGATGCTCCAGGCCCCGCAAGCCGACGAGCGCCAGTTTCATGCGAACCATCTCCTCGATGACCGGCTCCGGCACGTCGGTGTGCTCGCGGAGCGGCAGCGAGATGTTTTCGTAGACGGTCTGCGATCCGAAGAGGGCTCCATGCTGGAACATCATGCCCGTGCGCCGGAGCAGCCTCGAGTGCTCGTGTTCGTTGAGTTCGTGGGGGTCCGTCCCGAGAATCTCGATCGTCCCGCCCAGCGGGGGCAACAGTCCAACCAGCGTCTTCAACAGAGTCGATTTCCCCGACCCCGATCCGCCGAGCAACGTGACGATTTCGCCGCGATAGATATCGATGTTGATGTCTTCGAGAATCGCCGTGTCACCGTAGCCGCAGACGAGATTGCGACATTTCACCACGACGTCTCGGTCGCCTCCGCCGACCTCCTCTCCCGTCGATGGGGACGATGTATCCATGAGCGCGCCTCAAATGAGTGTCGCGATTGTCGTGAAGACACTGTCGGTAACGATGATCATGAAGATCCCGATGACGACCGATCGCGTCGTGGCGCGTCCGACACTGCTGGCGCCCCCGCGCACCATCATGCCGGCAAAGCAGGCGATCCAGCCGATGAGCCAGGCAAAGGCGACGCTCTTGCCGAGCCCGTGAAAGAAGTCGCCGATCTGGACGGCCTCGATGGTTTTGTTCAAATAAATCGCCGACGACAGGTCGAGATAGAGATTTGCAATCGCATAGCCTCCGGCGATCCCGACGAAGTTCGACATCAGCGTCAGCGCCGGCTGCATGAGGGTGATGGCGATCATGCGCGGCAGGAGGAGGTAGCGCGTCGGATCGATGCCCATCGTCTTCAGGGCATCGATTTCCTCCTGGACCTGCATGGTACCCAGCTCTGCCGCCATCGACGACCCACTTCGGCCGGCGAGGATGATGGCCGTCATCATCGGCCCGAACTCGCGGACCATGGCGATACCGACCAGATTCGCGACGTAGATGTTCGCGCCGAACTGGCGGAGCTGATAGGCCGACTGAAAGGCCAGGATCATCCCGAGCAGGAAGCTCAGCAGTGCCACGATCGGGAGGGCATTGACTCCGATGCGAACCGACTGCCGCGTCACCGATCCCTTCGGCGGAAGTTTGCCCTTGACCATCTCGATCGACGCAAAGACCGTGTCGGTGACGATGTCGTAGAAGTCGTCGAGGTCGTAGATGACCTGGAGAGCCGTCGTCCCGAACGACTCGAGAAATCCGCTCTCGTCGGGAGGATCGGCGGGCTCGACATCGCGGGGCATCAGATCGAGCGCCTCCCGCTGATCGTCCGAGAGATGTTCGGCGCGGATCGCGATCCCGGCGTGGCGGAGGCGGTCGATGGCGACCGAGAGTGTCGCAATGGCCGACGTGTCGATCTCGGTGACATCCTCGAAGTCGACGACCACGCGCTCCAGACTCGTCTGCCCCGCGAGCTGCCCGAGTGATTCGTGCAGTTCGGGGGTCGTCCCCACCGTCAGGGGGCCACTCACGTGCAACCGAGTGGTACCCCCATCTCGTGATGTGTCGATCTCGATCGTCATGACGTGTGAACGTATACGACTCCACGGTCGCCATCAACAGTCACCCGGTCCCCCGTTTCGATACAGTCGAGGGCGCCCCGGACGTTGACGACCGTGGGAAGTCCGAACTCGCGAGCGACGATACAGGCGTGACTGAGCGGGCCGCCGAGCTCCATCACCACGGCCGAGGCCGTCAAAAAGAGCGGGGTCCATCCGACATCCGTGCGCGGCGCCACCAGCACGTCACCGTCGTCGACCGTCTCGCCGTCATCGGGATGGGTGATGACGCGTGCTCGCCCCGTCGTAGTGCCGCGATTGCCGGAGAGCCCCTCGAGCACACACTCGACGTCGGGATGCGATTCGGGCGAGGGGGATGACGACGGATCGTCTCCTTCGGGGTCGACGAGATGTCCGTCGCGGTCGACAAACGTATTCGGCGGATCGGGCAGCTCGCGGAGCGCCTCGACGAGTGCCTCCCGGACGAGTACTCGGAGAGGGATGGCGCGAGGGGAGAGATTCTCGTCGAGCCAGTCTCGAACCTCGTCGAGCCGCAACCAGAAGATGTCCTCGGGCTCGCGAAGTACGTCGGCTTCGGCCAGACGCCGGCCGCATTCGAGCGCAAACGTCCGATAGAGATCCAGCGAGGCGATCACGCGGTCTCGCATGGCCTCGCGACGAACGGCCGTCTGACGCGCCCATCCCAGCAGTCCTCGGAAGACGGTTCCAGTGAGTGAGTCGAACCCCTCGTCGATTGCCTCGCGCACGTGTTCTCGCGCTTCGCGCCACTCCGTGCGGTAGTCGTCGGCGGCCGGAAGCTCGTCGGCCTCGAGATAGCTCTGAAGGACGTCGATCACAAAGCGATCGTCCTCGCGCCATCGAGGGGTTGCGAGTTCGGCCTCCCGGGGCGCCCGATGGCCGTGTTCGCGCCGGAATGCCTCGAGCCCGTCGAGAAATTGTTCGATCTCCGGGTCGTCTCGCCGTGCGTCGAGTGCCTCGAGTATCTCCTCGCTGTCGTGCGACTCGAAGATTTTTCGGAGGACGGTCGATGATCGGACGAGACGCCCCAGCGACAGGAGTTTCAGGCCGGGCTCGGCACTCGAGACCTCCAGAGCGCGGACGAACTCGCGTTCCCGAGACTGAGCATCCTCGTCGCCGAACCACTCGAGCCAGCGAGTCATGGCGACGTAGCTCATCAAAAAATTGGAGCTACACGTCAGCGTGATCAGCCCGTTGCGATCGAAGAGATCGTCGATGCGATCGAGTTCCCCTCGCAGAGCGGCCTCGGGATGGGCGTCGAGATCGCGCTCGAAGAAGGTCTCGATCCGAGCGTCGAACCACGTCGACCAGAGAGGCGCCACGATCGGCATCGCGAGCTGGGCGGACGCGATCCTCAGGAGAGTCACCGGCAGGCGCATCAGAAAACTGACCGACGATCGCCGCGACGCCGTCTCGCGCACCTGCTCGAGTCCTCCTCCCCCCGCCATCTCGTAGAGAACGTCCGGCTCCAGGATGGGGATGGAGCTGGCGATGGAGATGAACTCGGTGAGATTGAGGTAGACACGCCCCCGGAAGCTGCCGACCAGCTCGGCATCCTCAGGAACCGAGAGCCCGAGCGTCCCGAAGGCTTGCTCGAACCCCCGACGGCTAAAATCCCCGATAATACTCCACGTCATCGGCGTCCCCACGCCAGGGAGGGCCTCGCCGACATTGGCGTTGGTCCAGACGGTCGAGCCGTCGCCATCGGGCTCCGTCGTGATCGGCCGCGACTGGAGCATCTGGAGTCCCTCGGCGTCGTAGGCCCACTCGACGTCTCGAGGTGATCCCACCTGGGACTCGAGCCGTTCGGCTGCCCGGGCGAGTGCCTGCAATCGAGAAGCGCTCAACGGACCGGGGACCGAACCGTCGCCCCCTCGAGCCTCATCGCTCTCCGACGGGCTCTCACCGCCTCCCGGCACGTATTGCGTCAATGTACCCGTCTTCCGGTCGAGATAGTAGCTCGACCCGCCGCGCCCTTCGACGACGCGCCGCGGCGAGTCGTCAGCCGTCACCAGAAGCTCGGGCGTCCCCGTTCGAGTGGGAGCACGGGTGAACAGGACTCCCCCCACCTGCGGAGTCAGCATACGTTGGACCACGACGCCCATCGGACGAGGGATGGCGTCGACCCGGAGACGCTCGCGGTACAGCAGACTCTCGAGGTCGTAGAGAGCGGCCCACACGCGGCGGATCGCCGCGAGCACCGCGTCGCCCCCGGAGACGTCGAGCTCCGTATGTTGCTGGCCGGCGAAGCTCTGCGCCTCGTCGTCTTCGCCCAGAGCCGAGGAGCGGACGGCCCATCGCTCGGCTCCGATCGATGCGAGGCGATGACGCACTTCGGCGGCCATCACTTCGGGGAGTTTGGCTTCGCGGATGCGACGACGCAGATCGTCGAGTGTCTCGGCCTGGTGAGCCCGAGGAAAGACGATGCGCTCGAAAGCGTCTGCCGTCACACAGAAACCGCGCGGGACACGGAACCCCGCTCGGATTAGTTCCCTCAGTCCCTCGGCTTTTCCCCCTGTCCGCGCTGCCGAATCGAAATCTTCGTCGAGGGGAGTCGTGTACGTCGATCGCGTGGAGTGAAGCATGTGAGTGGCGAGCGAGAGGAGGGAGCGCGGGGCGAGGGAGGCTCCCTCGATGGCTCAAGTATCGGATTGCGTCTGTTCAACTGTCCAGTCGAGATACGAGTCGAGGACGTCGGTCGCCTCGAGCGCGACGATCTCGGGTACGTCGTAGGCATGAGCTTCGTCGAGCCACTCTTTCAGATCGTCGTAGCGCTCGTCGGTCGTCTTGATCAGCAACGTGTCCTCCTCGTCTCGGCAGGACTCTCCTTCCCAGACGTAGTAACTCTGGACGCCGGAGACGACGTTGACGCAGGCGGCCAATCCCTCGTCGACCAGTCCGCGGGCCAATCGCTCCGATTCGTCGGGACTGCAATTGCAGAGCACGACGCGCAACATACGTGTGCGACCTCTCGGGTGTGGAGTCACGACGATTCTCGTGCTTCATCGTTCTGCATGGACTCGGTTGTCCCCGACAAATAATGGACGACGAGATGTTCGACAATCTCGTCCGGCGACACATCCTCGAGATCGCCGTGGACGACGTGCTCCATGACCACACGTTCGACCATTCCGATGGTCATGTGGGCGAGCATGCGAAAATTGGCCGACTCGATGAGTCCTCGATCGTGGAGAATCTGATTGAACTGGGCCAGCATGCTGGCGAGGGCCTCGTGAAATTCTCGGACGAGCGGCTCGACCTCCGAGGTTGACGAGAGCGCCTCTCGAAAGAAGATCGCCGTCAGCTCTCGATGCTCGCGAAGCACGCCGGTCAGCCGCCGTCCCACTCGCGTCAGCTCGCGGCGCAGGGCTGCTCGCGTGTTCAACTCACCCGGTTCCCAGTTGCCGATCGTCTCCAGGACCAGCGACAGGAAGTCGTGGAGGATCTCCTCGAACAACTGCTGTTTGCCGTCGTAGTACAGATAAAACGTCCCCTGGGCGACGCCTACCTCCTCGACGATACTCGACACCTTGGCGTCGCGATACCCCTGGGCCGCAAATACCTCGATGGCGGCCTCTTTGAGCGCGTCGCGGCGCTCGTCGTCGGTCTCGTTGGTCGACGGCTGAGACGATGGGTCACTCGAATCGTCGGTCATCTCGAATTCGACGGCTCCGGGAGACGAGGGAGGATGCGCGATCGGGACTCGCCTCAAGGTATACGCCAAATGACGATGGATGCCAATCCGCGCGATCGAAATGTCCGAAAAGATCTTTCGATCGTTCGGGAACTTCGACCCTCGGGGGTCTCTCCAATCGGCATGCCAGAAGGCATCGTCGCTCGACGTATCTCTCGCCGATCACCGGGTGGCTGCCGGACGTGTCGAACCTTGACCCTCGCCCCGAGATGTGTGAATAAATACTAACTTCCAAGTGCTCACGTCCCGATATTTCGACTCCGCACAAGGAGCGGTCCCGTGTCCACGAATCGACTCCCGGCGGCCGAGCGCAAACGACAGATTCTCGACAGCGCCATCCGCGTCTTTGCCCGCTCGACCTACCATGGCTCCACCACCAAGAGCATCTCCGAAGAGGCAGGGGTGACCGAGGCTTTGATCTACCGCTATTTCGGTAGCAAGCGAGCCCTCTTTCTGGAGGCGATCGATCATACTTCGAGCCGACTCGTCGAGGGCCTCGAGGCCATCCTCGAGACCCATCACTCGGATCCCCTGGAGGCGATCAGTGAATGTTTTCAGTTTTATGTTGATCTCCTCAACAAACACGAAGAGCTCGCTAAAATGATCTTTCTGGTTCTCTCGGAGCTCGACCAGAAGGACGTCCGCGAGGTCTATCTTCCCTACCAGCGCCGGGCCCTGAAGGCGATTGCTACCGCCATCGACGACTGGCAGTCCCTCGGCCTCGTCCGCGAGGATATCGACTCCCGATCGGCTGCCTGGCTCTATTTCGGATCCTATCTGATTCTCGCGCTCGTCGAACACTCCTCGGGTTCGCTGCCGATGGAGCCCGACGATGCCATCGAGCTGGTCGAACCCTATCTCCGTGAAGCCTGGCCCGACGATCGTGGCTCGACGGAGGACTGAGAGGCTGTGGAAAACTTGTGGAAAACCTGTGGAAAACTTGTGGAAAACCTGTGGAAAACTTTGCGGACCACGAGTTGTCTGGTAAACCGACTGGTCGTTCTCCACAGGTTTTCCACAACCCCTGTGGAAAACTTTTCGGGGGCTCCCCTCCGGGTTCGGGGAGTTTTCCACAAATCCACAGGCCCGACGACTGCGGTTTCCACACAATAATATTTTTTTCTTTATATGATCGTAATCATCGGGGAACCGATTCGACTCGATTGACCTGTGCGCTGTCGGAATCGGAGCCGATATCCCGAACGACGGACGCCCATGCTCCCGATGCGTCTTTGATCGCATGATGGGGCATCGTCTGCGCCAAATTGTTTGCAATCACGGGTGGGATGCGAAAAGATGTTCGCGTCTCGAATTTCGAATGTGGAGGTTGTGCCATGAAAATTCAGATATCGTCGGACCATTTGAGAGACGAACTTTTCAAGCTCCAGGGGGTCGTCAGCGAGCGTAGCACCTTGGCCATTCTGTCGAATACGTTGCTCGAAGCCGAAGACGGGGAGCTGACACTCCACGCGACCGACCTCGATACATCCGTCTCGACCTCTTGTCCCTGCGAGGTGCTCGAGGCAGGTCGGGTCACGCTTCAGGCCAAGAGCCTCTTCGACATCGTCAAGAAGCTCGAGTCCGATACGCTCACGCTCGAAACCGAAGATAACTACTGGGCCAATCTGACGTCGGGCGACGTCGACTGTCGGATTGTCGGGACCCACCCCGACGACTTCCCCCAGATTCTGGATACCTCCGAGGCCGAGATGTTTCCCATCGAAGCCTCCGTCTTGCTCGACATGATCGACAAGACGCTCTTCAGTATCTCGACCGACGACGCCCGAGCCAATCTCACGGGGGCCTTCTTCAAGGTGACCGACGAAGATACGCTCCTGATGGTCTCGACCGACGGCCATCGACTCTCGAAGATCGAAATCGAGCCCGAATCATTTACACCGGATGACTCGACGCCGGCCGAACTCCGCGAGGGGATCATCATCCCGCGCAAGGGGCTCTCGGAGCTACAGCGCATCGTCGACGAGGATGCCGAGGATCTTTCCTTTGGATTCGTCGACAACAACGTCGTCTTCACGCACGGACCGATGACGATGTCGGTCCGTCTCATCGAGGGCACCTTCCCGGATTTCACGAAGGTTCTGCCCAACGAGTCGGATGAGAAGGCCTATCTCGAAAAAGAGACCTTTCTCCAGTCGCTGAAATTCGTCAGCCTGTTTGCCAGCTCCAAGACCAACAACGCGCGGTTGACGCTCTCGGACGAGGGGCTCGAGCTGTACGCCTCCGATCCCGACAAGGGCGAGGGCCAGAAGGTCGTGCCAGTCGACTATGGAGGCGACGAAGTCAAAGCGGGCTACAACTACCGCTATCTGCTCGATGCACTCAACGCCATCGAGGGCGACGACGTCTCGCTCGAAATCATCGATACCGTCTCGCCAACCCTGATCCGAGACACCAACCGCGACGAGCTGCTGTTCGTCATCATGCCCATGCGGCTGTAGTGCGCCGCTCGGAGACGCGATGCGCCTCGACATGCTGCGCCTCCAGCGGTTCCGCAATCTCGATCTGGTCGAGATGCAACCGCACGAGCGGTTCAACGTCCTCTTCGGCGACAACGGACAGGGCAAAACCAACCTGCTGGAGGCGATCTATTTGCTAAGTGCCGCTCGAAGCTTCCGCAGCCACAAAAACGCCGAGCTCGTCGCCTTCGGGGCCGACGACACCACGCTCGAGGCACGAGTCGATCGTGGCGGCCACGAGCGTATCGTGCGTCTCGAGATTTCGCCTCAAAGCAAAGACGTCTACCTCAACAACTCGCCCGTTCGGCAACTGTCGAACTTCTTCGGGACGCTCAACGTCGTCCTCTTTGGGCCCTGGGATTTGTCGCTTCTGAAGGGCTCCCCCTCTCAGCGTCGCGATTTCGTCGATGACGCGATCCGCAGTGCTCAGCCCGCTTACGCTACGGAGCTGAAGCACTACGAGGAGGCGCTCGACCAGCGCAACGCCCTCCTCAAAGACGACTCCCCCGACGACACTCTCCTCGACGTCTACGGTCAGCAGATCGTGCAGTACGGGGCCGACGTCGTGAAGCGCCGCCTGGCCTTCATGGATGAATTTCGCCCCGTTCTCCAAGATGTCTTTCGTGAAATCTTCGATCCCGCCCTCGAGGCCGATCTTCGCTACGACATGAAGTGGGGGGATCGGCTCTCGATTCCCACCCGCCCTCCCGACGATCGGGCGGAGCTCGAAACCCTGCTCGAACGTGCGCTCGACGAGACCGAACAGAAGGAGCACGAGCGGGGTTACACCGTCATCGGCCCTCACCGCGACGATCTCGAGGCAACCCTCGATGGACGTGACATCTCCATCTACGGCAGTCAGGGTCAACACCGAGCTTTTATTCTGGCGATGAAGATCGCCGTCGTCACCTACCTCGAGGATTACTATCATTTTGCGCCGATTTTGCTCCTCGACGACGTCTCCAGCGAGCTCGATCGCCAGCGCAACCGCCAGCTGTTCGACTATCTTCGGACCTCGACCGACGGACAGATATTCGTCACCACGACGCATCGAGACTACATCGACCTCGACCGCGAGGTGCGCACATTTCGCGTCGACGATGGTGCGATCGAGCCGGCCGACGAACCTTCGTAACAGCGATCCCCCCCGGATTGAAGTCGCTGAAGCTCGGTCAACGTCCGTTATCGTTCCGACGTATCGGTCAACGTCGGAGATTGCGGTCGACCCTCCCGCGACGTCCATCGAGCGACGAGCCAGGCGGCGAGCGCCGAGAAGAATCCGGTAAACGCCAAGAGGGGTAATAGACGAGCGGCTCCTGCCAGACTATCAGCCACTCGGGTGAATCGCTCGAGGCTCTCGGTACTCCAGCGAATGGGAGCGAGATGATAGACAGAGAGGAGAGGCGAGCTGGGAGCGACGGGGGCGACCGCCAATATCTGAAGCCAGGCGATCGGATGGACGAGATAACGGAGATTCGAGCGTTGAGAGGCGAGGGCCGAGACGACGAGTCCGAGAGTCAGGCCGCACAGTGAGGTTACCGAGAGGTTGAGCACCAGCCAACCGACGGGAGGCGCCAGCTCGAGCCCGAGTTCCAGGACGAACGCGTACACGGCAATTGGGATGATGCCGAGGGGGGCGAGTACGCGCAATTTGCTGTAGAGATACGAGCCCACCGACAGACCAACCATGCGCTCTCGCCATAGAAGCCCCCACTCTCGGCTAATCTCGCGATGTCCCGCCAGAGCCCCGAGCCAGAAGGCCGAGGCGGCCATGACGCCGTAGAGAGACGACGACTCCCAGCCAAGCCCACGTCCGAGTCCCAACGATACGAGCGCGAGTAAGGGGGAGACCAGACCGAGAGTTGTCCATTGCCGCCATTCGGCCCGAACGGACTCGAGGTATCGATCGGCGAGAATGCGGCTCTCTCGTGAATCGAACACGGTTCGTTCCTGTCGAGGCGAGTGACTCAAATGAAACAAACGGAGCCCGGAGGTCACTCAACATTCTGCGTGTCTCCGAGCGAACTCACCATTGTCGTCGACGACGTAGACCACGTCGAGTGCGTCGAAAGGGGAGGCTGACGCCACACTCGAGAGTATCATGCGAGTGCCATCGAGCCATGTTCGAAGCGGGTCGAAGAACGACTCGACCCCGTCGGGTTCGAGCCCTCGATCGGGTCGATCGAGCCACAGCACGTCCGGATCGACGAGCAGCTCCGCAGCGAGGTGGACCCGTCGCCGTTCCGACGGTGAGAGCATCGAGATTCGACGTTCCGACCGGGCGGCGAGATCGAAGTGCTCGATCAACGCCCGGACGCGCTCCTCTCGGGCCTCGGGCGGACGATTGGCGAGCCGGAGTTCGGCGCTGTAGGTCAGGCCACGTTCGACCTCGAGTGCGGGAGGGACGACGTCTCCCGGGGGAAGATAGCCCATGCGATGCGAGAGGCTTTGCCCCTCGTCGTGGAGATCGAACCCATCGAGTGCGACACTCCCCTCCGAGGGGCGCTCGAAGCCCGCCAGCACCGGCAGGAGACGAGACGCCCGTTCGCCTCGCGGATCGAGCCATCCTACCCACTGGCCCGATTCGATCGTGATGTCGGAGACGCCGAGCATGTCTCCGTCATCGAGGTCGAGGCGAATCTGTCGAATACGGAGTATCGAGGGCATGGTTGTGAACGTGGAGCCGTATCGATGACACGTCGATCATCGTATCTCAAACTCGCGGGTCTGACGAGCGCCTCCCTTCGCCTACCATTCAGGGCGATCGCATTAGAGGTATCAGCAACACATTGACGGTTCGACCGTCCGTCAGGTCGCCTCCATTCGCCCGCCAGGGAGTCGCTGAAGCCATCTGCCAGCAGGGATGCTGGCGCTCCGAACCCGTATCGAATCGATGCGGGAGGCCTGGCGCCGGAGCGCCGGCTTCTAGCCGGCTCATATCTGGCGCTCCGAACCCATATCGAATCGATGCGGGAGGCCTGGCGCCGGAGCGCCGGCGGCTCGCCGGCCCATATTCGCGATGGTCCTATCCTTATGCGATTGCCCTCCTCCATTCGGGGGGTGTTTGCACTGTAGGCGAAGTCTGATAGGTTCCGCTCGACTCTCACTGCCACTTCCACACGACGGAGGTTGCTTTGGACACGCTCGAAGTACTCGAACTTGCGGAAGAGCGCGGCGGACCGGACCGACGCGAAAAGATGCGTCAGCTCTTGGTCACCGCTCGGGAGAAGGGATGTCGCTACAATGTCGGTGGAGGCAAGGCCGGAGGCTTCAACGTCCGGTACGGCTCGCTCCGATACGCCGTCCTCGACGCCAACACCCGCGGCGAGGTGTTTTTGCACATCAAGCCGCATCCGAGTCGGAGTATCTCCGATGAGGAGCGCGACGACGCCAACGAAATTGTCCAGGACATCGAGGGATTCTCGATCAAAAACGGCCCGATCAATCACTACGGGCAGATCGAAGAAGACCTCGAAGAAGTACCTCACGAAGCGATCGCCGACTTTCTGGAGTGGGCCGTCAACAACATTCGCGAAAAGTACTACGAACCCCACATCCAGGATCAGAAGGTCGGCACTTGAGTCCTCGTCCCCCGGCTACGCCTCCATGCCGATGTGCCATCTCCCTTTGTTGTCGTGCTTTTTCCGGTCATGAAGCACATCGGCACGGAGGTCGCCCCCTCAGATTCACTCCCCCATTGCCTGATGTCAGCACGATGTCATTCCCGTGATTGGGCCAGTTGATGGTCGCTAGGTCACTCCTTTCCCTCTCCGACATTCGTTTAGACTGCTCCGAAGTGTCTGGATGCGTCTCGTTGTGAAGTCCAGCCGCCGGTCTCATCCCTCTCGGCTATGCCGGTGTTTGAACTGCTCGACGAGAGCACTCTTGACTTCGGCGGGCGCGCCTTCGTCTCTCTCGTGGTCGCCGAGCTCACCGAGCAACTCGGTGATGTCCTCGATTTGATCGAGGTAGTGCCGGCAATGCACACACATCAACGAGTGCATCCACATGCCGATGTGCTCGCCGTAAGGGACCTGCCCCTCCAAATACTCGGTGACCTTGTCCGTAAATTCTCGACAGGTCATCATGGCACTCCATCCTTTTGCTCGGACCAGTACGACTCGAGGGTCTCTCGCATCTTTTGGCGCCCTCGATGCAACAGCACTCGCTGATTGCCGTCGGTAATGTCCAGCACGTCACACACCTCCGAGGCCGACCATCCCTCGATGTCTCGAAGCGTGACGACCGCCTTTTGACGGTCGGGCAACTGTTCGATCGCGTCTTCGAGGCGTTCGAGCAGGTCACTCCGCATCAGCTCTTCCTCGGGGTCGGTATTCCAGGGAACGGGGGGCACCGACCAGCGTCCCTCGGTATCGAATCGATCCGATTCCTCGGTGACCTCGCGATCGATTGATTCCTCGGAGAGCGACGACCACGTCACGGTGCGTGCCTCCTGTTGGCCGCGCTTTTTGGCCAGATTCGTCAGAATGCTGAACATCCAGGTCTTCAGTGACGAATGCCCCTCGAAATCTTCCAATCCATCGATCACGGCCGTCCACGTCTCCTGGACGACCTCCTCGGCGGTGGCGCGGTCGGAGACGAAGGTTTCGGCCAATCGTAGCATGGCGCGGTGGTGGCGATCGACGAGATC
>JAQCND010000400.1 GCA_028274765.1 Bradymonadaceae bacterium | reverse complement strand
TGTCCGAGAGCCGAGAGTTTCAGGGCGACGGCCAGACCTCCAAAGCCCGCTCCCACTATCGCGACGTCGATATCACTCATACATGGCTCCAGCCTCGAGACACGGTCCAGGATGCAACCCGACCGTACAATTCAAAACACCTTGAACGTGAAACATTCCCGCGAGCATGATCGATCCGACCTTTGTATCGGGCTGGCCATCTGTCGACGCCCGTCGGACGAGGTTCGCTCGGGACGCATGCTCGCGAGCCATGTCCAGGAGCACGAGAGCGACACCGACTCTCGCATGTCATCTGCCCCTCTGGTGTGGCTCAGTCCGTGAAAGATGGGGCTCCTCGAGGGAGAGAAGTCAATCCTCCAGCCACTCGTCGAACCAGTGGTCGATACAGTCGACGAGAATGTCGCGACACTCGCGAAATGCCTCGAGATCGCCTCCGACGGGGTCGGTGATTCCCTCGTCGGTCGCCGGATGATCGGTGTAACGCCAGAGGGGGACGAGCGAGGACTCGAGGTCGAATGATCGATCGACAATCGTCCGTCCGTGATCGGGGGTCATGATGGGAATGGCATCGGCCCGAGCCAGAAGCCCCGTCGAAATCCCCTGTGAGCGGTGATTGGAGAGGTCGAGATCGATCTCGTCGAGCGCCCGAACCGCGTGAGCGGCCGCCGAGCGACCGACGATGCCGAGCGTGCCGGCCGAGATGGCCATGCCCGAGGTCCCTCGCCGCTCGAGCACGCGTTCGGCGATGGCTTCGGCCATCGGCGACCGGCAGATGTTGCCGCTGCAGACAAAAATAATCCGAAGTGACATGGCACCGTAGTCGTCAGTCGAAGAACTTTCGATACTCGTCCGGGAGGTTGGCTCCGACATCCGCGTTCGCGATGCGATCACTGAGATCGACCCCACTCAGCGTATGCCAGTAGAGCACCGTCGCTCTCTCGAGGTCGAGTGCCTCGCGCATATCCATCATCCCGGCAAACGCCTTGCCCGTATAGGTCGGTTCCAAGGTCAGATCTTCGTGGGTGTCCGCCAGCTGAATGGCTCGCCGCCCGGCCTCGGTGGGCACACCGTAAGCATCGCCGAGATAGTCGTGGAGGAGTTCGAAATCGCTCGGTCCGATCGAAGGAACGTCCTCGACGCCGTGTTCGCGCAGCAGGGACGCCATCTGACGACAGAGTTTGATGATCGTCGCCGAATTGGAGAGGACCCGATCGAGGACGCGAACGCCGACGGGCTGGGTGTCGAGGTTTGCCAGGCGGCATCCAAGCGTCAAACCGGCGATCGTCCCGCAGGTGCCGGCGGCCGCGAAGATGTAGTCCGGTTCCGGCATCTCGCCCGCCTCGATCTGAGCGGCCAGCTCCAGAGCGCCGTTGACGTATCCGAGTGCCCCCATCGCCGACGATCCCCCTCCGGGGATGTAGTAGACGTCGGGTCCACGGGCGAGCCACTCTCGCACCTTCGTGCGGAGGACTTCGACGGGGATTTGGGCCTTGTTGCCGACCAGCGTCAGGTCGGGTCGAGTCGTGCTCAACGCCCGGAGATTGTCGAGAACGTGGTCGGTCACGAGTTGTGGGAAGTGAAGAGCTGACGGCTCGAGTCCCTGTTGACGCGCGTAGATACAAGTTGCCAGCACGTGATGGCTGCCGATGCCCCCTATCGTCCAGACTTCACGGTGTCCTTCGTCGAGGGCATCACCGAGGAGAAATTCGAGTTTGCGGACTTTATTCCCCCCGTAGAGTGTGCCAGACTGATCGTCGCGTTTGACGAAGAGTCGAGGAATGTCGATTTCGGCTCCGAGTCGCTCGAGGGGTTCGACTGGCGTGGGAAGCTGTGCACATTCGATGCGAGGAAGTGTCGACGCCTCGGGATGGCGCCGTTCGAGAATCATATCCGTCATCGTCTTGTTGTCTCGATGGGCGTGGGACGCGATAGGTCGCAATCCCGTTCTAGATACTAATCATCACCCCGATCGGCAAGGAGGAATCGACCGTGACCGATTCGACGACTGAATACGACGAAGACGAATCGACGATGTGGGTCTACTACGATTTCGACGACCCGCAGACGCTGGTGCCCAACGACGAACTCCGCACCTGGATCGCTGCGCTCGAGGAGGGCGAGACGGACGACGGTCGCCCCCTCGAAGATGTCAACTACATCTTCGACGACGAAGGAAGCGCCGAGTACAACCATCAGGCGTTGAGTTTCGCCAACATCGGAACCTACGTCGGCTCTCTCGACGACCCCGAGCTCTTCGAATCCGACGAGGGAGCCCCCGATTTTGAGACACGCGAGGACTTTGGCATCGATTGAAGTTCGCTCGACGGCGTCGGCGCAACCTTCGGCCGTCCTGGCTCGTATTGCACGTCGACGCCGTCATTAGCCGGCTGCGATATCCGTCGCATCTTCGCCATCGAGCGTCCACACATCACCGTCGAACAGAGCCGCATGCCGCGAGTATCTCCCGGAGCACGTCCAGGACGATCGCATCAGAGGCATAGCAATCCGTGCTGCGGTCTGATCGTCGTCAGATCGCCTCACTCCCTCCGCAAGGAGAGACGCTGATGCGACGTGCCGGCGAAGATGCTCACGTCGAGGACGCACGGGCACGTCACAGAGGCGGGGCCGGAAGAGATCAGAAAGTATCAATGCTGGCCCTCTCTGCCCCCCCATTCGTGTTCGGATCAGAGAGCAAGTCCCCTGTATATGTGAGGTGCATCACTCGAGGTCTCGAGGGCAATGGTCATTAAACGCCATTTCATCCAATTGAGTCGAACATATGGCATCACATCCTCCTTGCTCCCGCCCCGTTCGGGGCTCGAATAGGGGATGCACACGTC
>JAQCND010000625.1 GCA_028274765.1 Bradymonadaceae bacterium | reverse complement strand
ATCTCGAACGTGCCCCCGGAGTCGTCCTGCGAGACGTCGAGATCGTCGGAGGACAGGGCGGAAAGGGACGAGACGGGGACGATGGCACGGTGGGGGACGACGGGCGCAACGGCCAGGACGGAGGCGACGGCACCGAAAACGACAGCTTCGTGTTTGGCATCGTCTGCGACGATGGTTCGCGCCCCGGTCCCGGTCCCGGCGCATCGGGAGCCTGCATGGGAGCCGACGGGGGACGGGGGGGGTCACCGGGACTCGGCACCAACGACGGCGAGAGCGGCACGTCCGGGATGGCGGAAGCTTCCGGGGGACAGGGGGGACGCCATCCCGGCGGCGAGGGTCAAGCCGGCGAGGACGGTGAATCGGGCAAACATGGCGAGCCCGGTCAAGGTGGCGATCATACCGGTCGCATGGTGAAGCTCGAGTGGAAGGGGGAACCCGGACAACCCGGCAGTGACGGCCGCGCCGGGGGGGGCGGCGGAGGGGGAGGTGGAGGCGCTGGCGGTGACGATCTCTGCAATTCCTACGGGGGCGCCGGCGGGGGGGGTGGGAGCGGAGGATGCGGAGGGACCGGCGGTGAAGGCGGACGTCCCGGCGGAGCCTCCGTGGCCCTCTATCTCGACAACAGTGACATCGACATCAAAGAGAGTCGCATCGTCGGGGGGACCGGCGGCGAGGGCGGGACCGGGGGACGGGGAGGCGCCGGTGGCGAAGGCGGCCAGGGCGGCGACGGAGGTCGAAGCGAAGACGACAGTGGTTCGGGCGGTCCCGGGGGGAATGGGGGCTCGGGCGGAGATGGCGGGGCCGGAGGGGGAGGCGCTGGAGGTCCCTCGTTTGTAATTTACACGACACAGCCGATCTCGAACGATCCCGAACAGATGGGCACTGAACTCGTCGAGGGAACCGGGGGGAGCGGGGGACGTTCCCCGGCCGGAATGCCTCGGAGCCGAGGCGCCGACGGTCAGACCGCCACCCTCCAGATCGACCCGTTTTCCTGATGTGGAGGACGAAACTGGTTCGATACGATTCTCACGAACTAATCGCTGAACTTGTCCTTGAGCTCGGAGAGTCGATCGACGCGGTCCTTGAGATCGGAGAGATCGTCGTCTTGTTGGGAGCCGTCTCGACCTCCCGAACGTCCCCTCTTCGATCGTCGATTGCGCTTTCGCTCCTCTCGGTTGTTCTGCTCGTCTCCTCCCTTGTTGTCGCGACGTTCGGCCTTGCTCTCCAGCTCGCGAAACGTACGCTCGAGTTCTGCCCGGCGCGAATCCCCCAGATCGTCCGAGAGTTCGCGCGTCGCTTCGATATCGGCTTCCATCTGATCGATGCGCCCCGCCATGCGGTCGAACTCGCGGAACGTCCCGCTCGTCTCGAAGTCGTCCGAGGTCTCCGTCGTCGACTCGTCTCGGCCGGATGACGAGGACGAACGTCTCGAGGATGAACGACGGTTCGAACGTTCCGAGCGATTGTGCTTCGAGTCGGTCTCGTCCGATTCGCGTTGCTGGCGGCGTTGTTGGAGGCGCCGATCCCACTCCCGGCGGTCTCCCGCCCCGGAGGAGAGTTTGGCGGTGTCGTCGCCCGCGTCGTCTCGGTCCTGAAGCCGATTTTTGTAGCTCTGGATTTTCATCTCGAGCGCCTCGAGAGAGGTCTCGATATCCTGCATGTGAGCTCGCACGTCGTCGAGCTCTTCGCGGAGTTGGTTGGCCCGTTGTACCGACTTGTTTTTAACCTGAAGGGCCTCGCGGGCGAGTTCGTCATCGTCGTTTTTCAGGGCGAGCATGGCCCGCTCCTCCCACTCGTCGGCGTGCTCGCGAGCCGAGCGGATGGCCTCGACGAGTTCCTCCTCGTTGCGCCGCAATTCGGACTGTCGGCGGCGCGCCTCGCGAAGACTCGATTCCATCTCCTCGAGGGCCGAACGAGACGTACGCTCGTCCGAGCGCTCCACGGCATCGTTGAATTCGGAGCGAACGAGTCGGTTGAGTCGGTTGAGAATACCCATGTCGTCATCCGTGCGTTGAGGTCGAAAGTCGCCGAGATGAATACGGTCGGAGCTCGTCGAAGTCGCCGACCTCTTCAATCACCAAACATGTCGAGCGTCGAATGATCATGGTCCGGTTCGGCGTCGTCGGGGGCTCCATCCTCGTTCGAGGCGTCGCGCTCTCTCTGGGATGGAGGTTTCCCCGGCCCCTCGAGGTCGGCGTCGTCGGCATCGGGCGGATGGGCCCAGTCGGGACGCTCCGAGGGACCGGCATAGAGCGAGCGCTCCAGCGTGCCGTGATAGGCCGTCCAGTCGTCATCGCCCTGGGCACCGTCTCGATGCTCTTCGAGATGGCTGTGCATCGAATTCATGCGACTATCAATCATGTCGATGTGATGGAGGAGCATCGCCTCGGGAGTTCGGGGCTCGACCGGCGATCCGTACTCGCGATGGCCGTGATGGCTCAACACGAGATG
>JAQCND010000618.1 GCA_028274765.1 Bradymonadaceae bacterium | reverse complement strand
TCGTCGAGCGGTTCTTTCGCCTCGATCAGCACATCACGGCGGACGAGCTGCTCGAAGACGTGCGAGATGAACAGCCACGCATCGGCTATGCGACCGTCTATCGCACGCTCAAACTGCTCGTCGAACAGGGATTTGCACTTCCCAAGGACTTCGGAGACGGGCAGACCCGATACGATCCGATTCACAATCAAGATCCTCAGCACGATCATCTCATCTGCGTCGATTGCCGACGCATCGTCGAATTTACCGACGGGACGATCGAAGAAAGACTCGAAGCGCTCGCTCGAGACATGAATTACTCGATTCGGCGGAAAGAACTCGAACTGTACGCCGAATGCCAGATCGAAGACTGTCCCCACGCGCCCGAAGCCGATTGAACCGGCTTCGGAGCCCCCACGGATGCAATTCTCTTCCCACATCCCCCGTATGTCATGAAAGACGATTTTTCGATCAAAGGTGAAGTCATTTCGGCGCTGGAATCGGTCGAGGATCCCGACAAGGACAAAAACCTCGTCGATGCGCACATGATCGAAGAGGTCGAGGTCGACGGTGGGGTCGTCGACATGATTTTGGTGGTGCAGTCGGGACGCGATCGCGATCAGCGCTTCGCTCTCGAGGACGAGATCTACGACAACGTCGAACCCATCGACGGCGTCCGCGAGGTCAAGGTCAAGACCATGACCCAGAAGGCGCTCGAGCGCGAGCGTCAATCGGATACCGGGGAGAGTGTCGAGGCCCCCGAATCGGCGGAAGCCAGTGCGAACACGCCCGACGGCCCCACGGGGGCAGGAGGCGGCACCCCTGCCGGTGCAGGAGGCGGAGCTCCCGCTGGTGCCGGGGGCGGGGCTCCCGCAGGCGCCGGCGGAGGCATGGGGGGCGGAGCGGGACCCGCCGCTGGAGGCGGGGCTCCCGGTGCCGCGCAGGAACAACCGAGCGTCCCCGAGGCCGAACCCCTCGAAGGCGTCGGCCACGTCCTGGCGGTTGCCTCTGGCAAGGGCGGCGTCGGGAAGTCCACCGTCGCCGTCAACACCGCACTGGCCCTCCAGGAGCTCGGCCACCGCGTCGGCGTGCTCGATGTCGACATCTACGGGCCGAGCCTTCCGACGCTGCTCGGTGTCGACATGCGGCCGAGCGTCAGCGACAATCGCATCACGCCCATCAAAGCCCACGGGCTCAGTATCATGAGTCTCGGGTTCTTGATGGACGACGACACGCCCGTCATCTGGCGAGGTCCGATCGTCACGGCCATCATTCGTCAGTTTCTCCGCGACGTCGACTGGAGCGGCCTCGACTATCTGGTCGTCGACATGCCTCCGGGAACTGGTGACGCCCAATTGGCGCTGGCGCAGACCGTCCCGGTCGACGGGGCGATGGTGGTCACGACGCCCTCCGAGCTGGCCCTGATCGACGCCGCCCGCGGCTTCGAGATGTTCAACACGCTGAACGTCGAGGTCATGGGGGTCGTCTCGAACATGTCTCGCCACATCTGTCCCGACTGCGGTCACGAGTCCCACATCTTCGGCGAAGAGGCCGTCGCCGAGGAGGTCGAGCGGCTCGACACTGAATTGCTCGGCGACATTCCCCTCGATCCCGACATCCGCGAAGGGGGAGACAAAGGTGAGCCCATCGTCGTCGGCCAACCGGGTAGCTCGACGACCCAGGCCTTCATCGACGTCGCCGACCGCGTCACCGAACTCAAGCCCATCGAAGACGACGAATCGGCCGACGGAGGCGACGAGGGCGAAGACAAGGGCCTCTTCTCGTTCCTCAAGGAATGATATCAACGCACGACCGGTCGATATGCGAGCGGAGCCGCCTGGCGATCGTCTGCGAGGCCGGCTCCGTCGCGCTCCGCAGCGAGGATGACACTCCTTGGAGGATCTCGACGAACATTTCGAGGCCATTCGGGAACTCAAAGATGTCGAACGCCGACTGATCAAGTGTCTGGTCGAGCGCCCGAATGCGCTGGATGACGATCATGAGGCGCTGCTTCGATACGCCCTCTCGCTGGCGCGTCTGGATCGCTTCGAGCTCCCCGATGGAGACGAGGTCTCGCTGGCTCGCGAGGTCGACGAGCTTCGGCGCTGGATGCACGAGTCGATCGTGCCGCTCGTCCCCCACAACGGCGAACCCGAGATCGGCACCCTCCGAGAGCTCGCGCCCATCCTTGCTCTCCGGGTCGACAAGACGCGTTCAGCCATTCTGGACCAATACGAGCGGATCGAAGCCCCCCATCTGGACGATGAACTGCGCCACCGAGAACTCGTCCTGGTGCTGGGAGGTGGTGGCGGATCGGGACTCTTTCACATGGGCGTCTTTTCGCTCCTGGCGGATCTCGACCTCGAACCATCGCTGATCGTCGGAACCTCGATCGGCAGTGCACTGGGACTGTTGCGGGCGATCGATCGCGACTACGATCCTCTCAAAGCTGCTCGAGCGCTCCCCCCCAATCTCGAATACGATCTCGTCTTTCGTCCCTTTTCGGGGTACTCGCGATTCGGATTTCCCGGAGCTTTCCATCTGAATGTCCTCCGGATCGCCCGCAAACTCTTCGAGAATCTCCTGGGCGATCCCGACATTCGCTTCAGCGATCTCCCCATTCCGCTCGAGGTCATGACCTGCGGGATTCGTCAGGGATACAGCCTCGATACCGAGGAATACGAGGAGGCGGCCCCCGAGCCTGAAGAGGTGTCACCGCCGACGATTCGAGAGCGCGTTCGGCTCTTTTTCGAGTCGATCCGCAAGCTCACGGACCATCCCCAGTTTTTGACTCCCGTCGTCTTCGGCCGAGACGAGATCACCGAGGATTTTCCCGTCATCGAAGCGGTGGGATTCTCCTGCGCCATCCCCGGTCTGCTGCATTTCGACGTCTTCCACGACGATCCGGCGACGATCGACCCGCTCCAGGCGCTCTTCGAGCAGCACGAACTCCTCCGGCTCTGCGATGGAGGTGTTGTCAACAACGTCCCCTCCCAAGTCGCCTGGGAGTCGGTACAATCGGGGAAAATCGGCACGCGCAACACCTTCATCACGGCCTTCGACGTCTTCGCCCCCGTTCCGAGAAGCAGCAACGTCATCTGGATGCCCATCCAGCAGATCGTCCGCCCCTCGGTGCTGGCCAATCGACCGTATGCGGATTATCACAAGACCTTCCGATCGCCGCCGAGCCCGCTCAATTTGATCGTCGAGGACGTGACCGAACTGCAATCGATCGTCCACGAGGCCCGGCGCGAGCTCGAGGAGGACGCCGACTACTTCGAGCGAACGATGGAGTCGCTGCCCCCCTACGAGAGCTGGGATTTCGGGGCGGACGAGGCATGATCGAGGCCCCTCTCGGTCGCAACTGTGTCGACATCTCGAAGAGACACGTCTCCCGATTGGGCCCTCCGGCGCGCCTGTGCGCTATCCACCGTCTGCCGGCCTCGACCGAGAGGGGTCGAGCGCACCGCTGGTGCGATGCGCTCGAACGGCGAACTCCGCTTGATCGAGAGACCTACAGGGGAAAGGGAGGCGTATTGCAGCGATAGGTGTCCACGACATGGACACCGGACGTGTCAAGACGGTGGAGGGGAAGGAGCAGGACGATCGCACAAGGATAAGACCATCGCGGATATGGGCCGGCGAGCCGCCGGCGCTCTGGGAGGCGTTGGGGGAATGAGCCCTGTCACTCCCCCTTGGAGCGCCTTTATATTTCCTTGAAATGCCTGTACTTCTTGAAGTGAGCGGCCCCGCTGGCAAGTCGACGAACGCCCCCTCGACCTAGGGGGAGAGAGTCGATCATGAGGGACGAGACGTTCACATGCGATCGCCCTCCCCAACCGTCGCTTTGAAGAATCGAGATGTCGATTGTATCGTTACGATCACTGTTCTTCGCCAGCGACTGCAAACCCCGTGTCTTCTCATCCCAGCTCATCGACATGCCGAGCAGCTCCAGACACGTCGTGCGCATACTTGGTCCGGCCGCTCTATGCGTGTTGATGGGCCTCCCGTCCTGTCGTCGCGATCAGGGGGGCGATGCGGGGGATGAACCTCCACGTGCCAAACGCCAGAAAACCACGGACGAGTCTCCAAACGAGAGGGCGTCTCGAACGGATACCTCCCAAGAGGAGACATCTGTCGTCATGCTCCACTCGGACGAGTGTGCGGCGTCCCGGGAGATGCGGCCCGTCTTCGAGAAGGTGTCTCGCTCATACGACGACAAAGCCTCGTTCGAGACGTGGAACCTGGAGGACCTGTCGCCCGGCCAGATACTCGAGATCAGAGACTCGGAGCTGGAAGGTTCGTTGAGCTCGGGGGGAACCCCGTACGTTCTGGTCTTTCGAAACGATACCATCGTCGACAGCCATGCCGGGGCGCACGCGTCTCCGAATGGTAGCTCCTCCAACTCCAATCGAATCCTGCTCGAGAACATCCTGGCGAGAAACGGCATCCTCGACGAACATCACGAAACGTATCAGACGGATACGAACATCCCGATGATGGAGACCTACCGAGACATGGGGTTCCCGGCTCTCCGTCTGGATGGGACCGATCTGTCGGACAAGACCTTCGTGCGAGTCGACTTCTCGGGCTCCAGCCTGAAAAACGTATCGTTTCGAAATGCCACACTGAGGGACGTCGATTTCGCGCATGCCAACCTGACGGGTGCGAACTTCGAGGGCGCCGAGTTCAGCGAGCTCGAATGGACACGGACGACGTGCCCGGATGGCACATCGAGCGACGAGCACGACGGCACGTGTCGGGGCCATCTGGCGTCCTCGCCTTGGAGAGACCACCCGTAGCGATGCATGTCATGCATACGAGTCATCTCCCGGAGTGCCGGCGTTCCTTCATGCTGGCTACGGCAGTGCGCTGACGTGGATAGATAGGCAACGCGGTTCGCCCCCCACCCTCTCCCCTTTCATGAGGTCGGGAAGCTGATTGAAGAGAATCGCCCCCTCTCTCCCCTTTCATGGGGGCGGGCCTATGATAGTTAAATAAACAATCGAGTGACGTCAGTTGCCGCCTCGCTCTTCCCCAGTGAGGAGTCGCTCGGCGACCTGCCAGCAGGGATGCTCATTTCACAGCAATAGAAAGGCGCTCCGTACGGTAGGATG
>JAQCND010000036.1 GCA_028274765.1 Bradymonadaceae bacterium | reverse complement strand
CCGACAGTGCACAAGAGTCGATCAGCAATGGGCACTCCCCCGGCTGGCGCCATCGGAAGGCCCCCGATTATGATGAATTCTCGACATCATCCGATTTCTCCCCGACTTCGCCCCCGAGTCATGGACAACGCCCACTACGCAAACATTCTCGAAGACGTCGCCTCCCTCCTCGAAATCAAGGGCTCCAATCGCTTCCGGGTCCGGGCCTTCGAAAATGCAGCCCAGACGTTGAGTCGTCTCTCCGATTCGGTCGAGTCCTACCTCGAAGAGGATGAGCTCGAGTCGATCTCCGGTATCGGCGACAGCATCGCCGAGGACATCCGACAGATCCACGAGACGGGAACATGCGAGGCGCGCACCGAGTTGCTCGACGAGCTCGAGCCCGGACTTCTCGATCTGCTCGATCTCCAGGGACTCGGCCCCAAACGCATCGCGACCCTCTACGAGACACTCGACATCGCCTCGATCGAGGCTCTCCGGGAGGCCGCCGAGACGGGGCGCATCCAGGAGCTGGACGGATTCGGCCCGAAAACACAGGACAATATTCTCTCCGAAATCGAGCGACTCGCCGATCGATCGGGCCGTACGCCTCTCCCGGCGGCCCACCGCATCGCGCGCTCGTTTCGGGATCGCCTCGTCGACCACGACGCTGTCGATCGACTCGAGATCGCCGGTTCGCTGCGACGAGGGCGCACGACGATCGGCGACATCGACCTGCTCGTCGCGACCGACACTCCCGAGGACGTCGCCGACGTGTTCGTGGAGGCCCCGGATATCGACGACGTCAT
This sequence comes from Bradymonadaceae bacterium, assembly GCA_028274765.1. Lineage (GTDB taxonomy): Bacteria > Myxococcota_A > Bradymonadia > Bradymonadales > Bradymonadaceae > CAJXPB01. The sequence goes on along the minus strand of JAQCND010000036.1, from coordinate 21,754 downwards.
GTTGCGTGGAAAAGCCAAGGTCTCGGCCCGGCTCATCGACGACACTCAGGTGGATCTCCGGCTCGTCGATCCCGACGTCTTTGGCGCCGCGCTGCACTACTTCACCGGCAGCAAACAACATCACGTCCAACTTCGGACACGAGCTAAACAGGCGGGCTACAAGATCAGCGAGTACGGCGTCTTCGAACAGGAGAACGAAGACGAGCCCGTCGCGGCCCGTACCGAACAAGAAGTTTTCGAGGCCCTCGATCTCGACTACATCCCCCCAGAGCTGCGCGAAGGCATTGGCGAAATCGAGGCGGCCGCCCGGGGCGATCTCCCCGACCTGATCGAGCCGGCCGACGTTCGCGGGGATCTCCACATGCACACGACCGCCAGCGACGGCAGTGCCAGTATCCGCGAGATGGCCGAGGCGGCTCGCGACTGGGGGCTCGATTACATCGCCATCACCGATCATTCCCAGGCCGTCACGGTCGCGAACGGATTGACGCCCGAACGGCTCGAGTCCCACATGGAAGCCATCGATGAGGTCGACGAGGCGATCTCGGGGATCGAGGTGCTGACGGGGCTCGAAGTCGACATCCTCGAGGACGGTGAGCTGGACATGGACCACGATCTGCTGGCCGCCTGCGACTGGGTCGTCGGCAGCATTCACATGCAACTCGACCTCGAGCCCGAGGCGATGACCGATCGTCTCTTGCGACCGCTCGAGACCGATCTCCTGTCCTCGATCGGCCATCCGACCGGACGCATTCTGGGCGGACGCGACGGATACGAATACGACGAAGAGACGGTCCTCGAAACGGCCGCCGAGCACGACGTCGCCATGGAGCTCAACGGATCCGAGGGACGACTCGACCTCGACGCCGATCGGGCGCGTCGAGCCCACGAGCAAGGCGTCGAGCTCGTGCTGGGCTCGGACGCCCACTCGACGGGAGGGTTCGAGGCGTTGCAGTGGGCGGTCCAGCAGGCCCGTCGCGCCTGGCTGACGACCGACGACCTCGTGAACACTCGCTCCCCGGACGATCTCCTCGGTGCATCGGCGTAACTCCGGAAGCTATCAGTCGCCACGGTCGGTATTCGACACGCGCATCGGTATGTTCGGCACCGTCTGGCGGCCGTACAACCACTCGTACACCCAGTAGTTGGCGGTCACCATCTTGGCGTAGCGCCTCGTCTGTCCCCACGGGATGTCCTCGACCCACAGTCCGAGCGGGAGATCGCCCCGCACCTCGGTCCACGATGACACGCTCCCGTATCCGCCGTTGTAACTGGCGGCCATCAGCGTCGGGTGGCTTCCCGTCTTGTCGCCGAGCGTCTCGAGATGCGACGTGCCGAGTCGAACGTTGACCGCCGGATCGACGAGATCCGCCACCTCGAAGTCGGTCATGCCCACTTCGTCGGCGACGCTCCGAGCCGTCTCGGGCATCAACTGCATCAGCCCCTGGGCCCCGGCCGAACTTCCCACCGTCGGATTGTATCGGCTCTCCTTGCGCATGATACCATACACGATTGGCTCGGGGATGTCGTGGCGCTGCGCCCAGCGATCGACGGTATCTCGAAAGGGTTGAGGATAGGCAATCGTCCAGTACGCCCGTGTCTCGGATTCGGGATAGCGCGATTGCCACTCGCCGATGCGTCCGGGGAGCGTCGACGACAGCGGATAGGCCCCTGCCTCGTCCAGCAACTGAGCGAGCCCGCGGAGCGCCCGATCGTCGTCCGAGACCGCATCGAAGAGACGACGGAATTCGCGAGCGGCGAGCTGACGCAATCCCATCTGCAAAAACGCCAGCCCCGTCCGATACGAGGGTTTGCGCCGCACGTCGGGCGGCACCTTCCAGTCCTGGCTCTCGCTTTCGTCCGCGATCGATCGGCCGAGTATCTCTTCACACGCCAGCCCGCTCGGCGGGCCGCAGAGCCCCTCTCCGACCTTGCTGGTGTCAACCTCGTTCAACGCGGCGAGTCGGTTGAACGCCAGCAATCCGTAGTAACCGAGCGGATGGCGCCGAATGACTTCGCGATACCCCTTTCGAGCCGGCTCTTCGTCGCCGGAACGCTGGAGCGCGAGGGCGCGGATGTACGCCAGGCGTCCCTGGGTGTATCGGTGACGCTCACCGGTTCGGTCGAGGTCATCGATATAATCGACGACCGCTTCGTACTGCTCGTCTCCGAACATCTGCCGCACGAGAAGCCAGTGAGCGTCTGAAGCCATGTCGCCGGTCGGATAGCGCTCGACCTGCTTGTCAACGAGCTCTCGAGCTCGATCGCCGTTGTCCAGCTCGCGATGGATCCGAGCGGCGAAATACATGGCATCGTCGGCGTAGGAATGGTCCGAAAAGGCCGACCAGAGATCCTCGAATCGTTCGAGAGCCTTCTCCTTCTGGGCGATGTTCCAGTATCCCTTGCCCGACAGATAGAGCGCCTTCTTCTCGAAGGGATCGATCCCCCGGCATTCCTCGAGTAGCCGCTCGTACCAGGTGGCCGCTTCCTCGTGTTCGCGAAGCTTGGTGTGTGATCGTCCCACCCAGTAAATCGCCTGACACCAATCTTCGCTGCCGTCGACCCAGTGTTCGGCCACATCCGGAACTTCCTGGATCACGTGCTCGCTCTGGTGGTGGTCGAACAGCGCTCGGAAACGGGCGAGCTTCATCTCCCGCGACGGGTCGTCGAGATGCTTTCGGGCGGACTCGGGGAGCTGGTCGCGATGCATCTGGAGTCGTTCGCGCATCGTCCCAGCCGCCTCGGAGAGCGGCGCCTCCCGAAGGACGCGCCGCCCGTGAGCGGCCGCCGATTTCCATTCGCCGAGCTCCAGCAACACCGAAGCGAGCTGAAAGCGAGCGTCGTGACGCCTCGGGCCATCGGGATAATGATCGAGATGTGCCTCGAAGACGTCTCGAGCACGCTCGACGTCACTCTCGGTCCCCGCCTCCACGAGCGCTCGACCCAGCAACATCAATGCATCCCCGTGTTGGAGGCTCGCTACGGGGACGCGTGCCGCGTACTGGATGGCGTCCTGAAGTCGATCGAGGGCAAACGCACCGTGGGCGGCATAGTAGGCCGCGTAATCCCGCAGCGGATTGGTCGCCTCGAGGACCTGATCGAAGAAGGCGATGGCCGAGCGATGTCGATCCTGCTGGTAGGCGATGTATCCGGCCAGAAAATCGACATCCGAACCACTCAGCATCGACCCCGCCGCCACGTTCGACGTCTCCACCAGACGGCGCGCCTCGGCCCATTTCTCGGCTGCCATCGCTCGCCGAAGTTCCGCCGGGAGAGCATCGGCCGAGGAGGTCGTCGGGGGAGAGGTCGTTTTGTCACTCGCCTCGGGGAATCTCTCGATGCGCCGAAAGGTCGCCTCGTCTCCCGCCTCGCGAAGCTCATCCGCTTGCGTCGACTCGTCGTTCGAAGATTGGGCCCATGCCGAGGGCGATACCAGGAGACCCCCGATCAGCACGCCCATCAACGTTCGGGTGAGACACGCGTAGCGACATGCCTGAGGCACGGACTTCATATAGTTGAAAGGGGGAGAGGAGAGATGAGCGACTGCAATCGGGGCCATTGAGAGAGACGCGCTTTGTGACGCACGATACGCAATGCCCGACACAATCGAAGCATGATACTATCACGAGAGCGAGAGCGGCACCAACGTGGTTCCGGCAACGGGATTACAGAAGCAGACACTCGCTCTCCGAAATCACGGAGGGAATAGCACCTCGTGGCCAGCGTGCGACGCAACAGATCGACCGCTCCCGCCGAAGATCGTCAATGAGGGGACGAACGGCGAGCTGTCAGGTGGATGGAAGGAGTTCGCCGTGCGATCGCCCCGCTGATGGCAGCCGGGGCGGCGCCCCCTCGATCGACTGGCCGGTCTGCGGCGGGTGGCGCACACGCGGATGCGCCGGAGGGCCCCATGTGAAGATGTGTATCTCGCCGTCGGACGCATGCAGAGACGAGCCACGGAGAGGATCGAGGGCATGCGAGAGGGCTTCGGGGGCTCTCGCAGCTCTATCTTGACCCTCGTGCCCCCTCCCGCCCATGGTGCACCCATCCTGTATGTGGTGCTATCGCCACCTCGCGACCCGAGCCGTGGTGGATGTAACCCGATACACACTCTTTCGTGCCCATGGATCTTTCGAGAAGCTCCGGCGTTCTTCTCCATCCCACGTCGCTCCCCGGTCCCCGAGGGATCGGCACCATCGGCGACACCGCTCGCACCTTTGTCGATCGACTCGCTGACGCCAACCAGTCGTGGTGGCAGATGCTCCCGCTCCATCCCACGGGCTATGGCGGGTCGCCCTACGCGGCCCCCTCCGCGTTTGCCGGAAATCCCCTCCTGTTGGACCTGTCGGCCTTTGCCGATCGGGGGTGGCTTGAGGACAGTGAACTCGAAGCGCTCGAGGCCCGGTGCGCCGACATCCCCGACGACCGCTATGCCATCGGAGACGTCGATGAGGCTCGACGTCAACTGCTGAATCGAGCGTATGAACGATGGGTCGAGCAGGGACGCCCCGACCGTGATGACTTCGAGAACTTTCGCCAGTCCCACCGGTACTGGCTGAGCGACTACGCCCTCTACGAAGCTCTCGGGGAACGACACGACGATGCTCCCTGGCGAGAGTGGCCGGAGCCGCTGGTCGCCCGCGAGCCGGAAGCGCTCGACGAGGCACGGGACGAGCTCGAGACGTCGACCGAACGACACGCCTTCCTGCAGTGGCAATTCTTCCGGCAGTGGTCGGATCTCCGGGCGTATGCCGCCAAACGGGGTGTGCGACTGATCGGCGATGCACCGATCTTCGTCGCCATGGATAGTGCCGACGTCTGGGCCCATCGATCGCTGTTTCGCCTCGATCGCCAGGGTCGGCCCGAAGGCGTCGCTGGCGTACCTCCAGATTACTTCAGCGAAACGGGTCAGAAATGGGGGAACCCGCTCTATGATTGGGAAGCCCTCGCCGAAGACGACTACGAGTGGTGGATGCAACGCCTCGAATGCGTCCTCGCGACCGTCGATCGGGTGCGCATCGACCACTTCCGGGGCTTCGAAGCCTACTGGGAAGTCCCACCCGAAGCGCCGACCGCCGAGACGGGCCAGTGGCGCGACGGACCGGGCGACGACTTCTTCGAGGCCGTTCGAGACCACTTCGAGCGACTTCCGTTTATCGCCGAAGACCTCGGGACCATCACCGACGCGGTCCACGACCTCCGCGATCGTCACGGCCTCCCCGGGATGAAGGTGATGCAGTTCGCCTTCCAGGACGACCCCGACCATCCATTTTTGCCCCACACCTATCCCGAGCGCTGTATCGCCTACACCGGGACCCACGACAACGACACCACGCTCGGATGGTACCGGAGCGCCGACGAGTCGACGCGCCACCAGGTGCGAGCGTACCTTTCGTGTGACGACGACGAGGTTATCGAGGCGATGATCGAGGCGCTGTTCGAGTCCGATGCCGCCCTCACCATCCTCCCCGCTCAGGACGTCCTCCGGTTGGGCAGTGACGCTCGCACGAACACCCCCGGTACCGAGACCGACAACTGGAACTGGCGGATGTCTTGCGAGCAGCTCGATCACGACCATTGGAATCGACTCGGCGAGGTGACACAGCAAACCGAGCGTCTCGAAAGCCCCGATTCGGAGTGATGTGACTCGAATACTTCAACGCATTCGCCTCCCATCGTCCCCGATTGCCCCATCGCTGACATGGCTGACACAGACGAGACATCGGATGGAGATTCCGAGACTTTTTCTCTGGAGGCGATCCGAGAGCAGTGGGGACGATATCTCTGGGCCCTCGTGCCTCTCTCAATCCTCCTCGGAGACATGGTCTTTCGATGGGGCGGAGGGTTGCCGGGGCGCGTCTGGAGTGCACCTCTTGCATTTGTCAGTTCGATCCTCTTTTCGACTCTTCTCTGGTGGTCGGTGAGTCGACTGATCGGAGACGGCCGATGGCGGTGGCTGGCGACCGCGGGGTGTGCGAGCATCGGTGCAGCGCTGACGCTCTCTCAGTGGGCATTCCATCAGTTTGCCGGACAGGATATCGTGACGGGTTCCGTCGTGTACGCCTGGAAAGAGCCTATGAGTGCGTGGGACTACGTCAGCCAGGGGGCGAGTCCTCTCTTACTGCTCGCCTTCCTTGCGATGACGGCCCTCTGGACGTTCGCACTCGCCTACCGCACTCAACCCCTGAGACGCCGTCGTCGGTTGTGGTACGTCCTCTTTCAGCTTCCCTTTTGGGTCGCCGTCGGTTGGTGGCCGCTCGGCATCCCATTCTTCGAATCCACTTACGTTTCGGATCTCCATACGGCCCAGGTCGTGTCGCGTTCCGTCCATCAGATCGCCGTCGACGACGATCTGTACGTGTTGGGGATCCCCAATCGAGTCGAGCTTCAGGAGTCCGAACCCCGCGAGCGCCCCAATGTCCTTGTCTTCATGGCAGAGAGCCTCCAGCGCACTCGCATGGGAATCTACGGACACGATCGGCCGACGACGCCGAAGATGCAGCGTTTTCTCGATCGGCACGAAAAGGAAGTTCATCGCTTTGAACGAGCACACACGACTTCGGGAGCCCCCGTCCTCTCGATCCCGAGTCTCTTGACGGGAAAGTACATGGCCCACTCGCGTGAGACCATGCACCAGCGGCCCGTGTTGTGGCAATTCGGGGAGGCAGCCGGCATGCATACCTTTCTGATCAGCCCCCAGGACTGGTCGTGGCACGCGCTCCACGACTTCTTTTTAGTGGACGCTCCCCCCGACCACGTGGCGACGGCCTCCCACTTCGACACCGAGCTCGTCAACGACATGAGCATCCACGATCGGGTCGTCGCCGACTATGCAGACACGTATATTCGAGAGAAACTCCCTGACGACGCTCCATTTATGGGCGTCGTTCAATCCAATTCAGCTCACTTCCCTTTTCTCCCCAAGGAGGACGTGCCCTGGGAGATCGACAGTATCGAAGCGCGATACGAAGCCTCCGTGGCGATGACGGACCTTCTCTTCGGTCGCACGATCGAGGCCCTGCGAGAGAAGGGTGAGTTGGAGGATACGATCATCGTCTTCGCCAACGATCACGGTGAGTTTCTCTACAGTGTCGATTCCCGAGAGTCCGAGGAGATCACCGAAACGTGGCACGACGGACTCCGCGTCGATTCGTGTCACCCGCGGATCGTTCAGATCCCGATGTTTCTCTACGTTCCTGAACGGTGGCGCCGCCGCCTCGACATCTCGCGGTCGGCCCTCGAGACGAATGAAGAGCGCGTCGTCTCGTCGGTGGACGTCGTGCCCACCCTCGTCGATGCCCTCTCGCTCTCCGATGTGATGGACTCTGTCGAGCTCGAGCCCTTCGATGGCCGGAGCTTGCTTGAGCGCATACCGCGCTCGAGGCACGCACTCTGCACGACGCGTCCTCCCTGGAACATGGCCAACAAGGGAGGAATCGGCATCTTCGGTCTCGATCGAATCGCGTATTTTCGTCGGGATTTTCAGCGGATGTGCTGGTTCGATCCGAAGAAGGCCTCGATCTGGGAGGAGCGCGCTCCCGGCCACGAGGCCACTCGAGCCGATCGAGAGTGGTTTCGCGAGGTGCTCGAGCGAGAGCCGGTGGTGAAGCGGTATTTCGAGTACGCGACCTCGGACAAGCCCCTTTTAGAGGAATGAATCAATGGGAGACGAGGCATGACGTTCGTCTTTGTTGGCCCCATTGAAGTTGGACCCTGCCTACTCCTCGAGATGAACGACGATGCTGCGCGATCGTCCGTCGTAGCGGTGCTCCCACAAAAAGATCCCCTGCCAGGTGCCCAGCGCCAAGTCGCCCTCCAGAACGGGGGCGTTCAGCGAGGTGTTCGTGAGTGCCGACTTGATGTGGGCGGGCATGTCGTCGGGGCCCTCGGCGGTGTGCGTGTAGAGCTCGTCTCCCTCCTCGACGAGGCGATTCATCCAGTTCTCGAGGTCGCGCCTCGCCGCGCTGGCGGCGTTCTCCTGGATCACCAGACTCGCCGACGTGTGCTGGATGAAGATCGTACAGAGCCCCTCCTCGAGATCGCCTCTTCGGACGACGTCTCGGATGCGGTCGGTGACCTCGAGCAAGCCCTGTTCGGTCGTGCGAATGGTCAGTTGTTCGATCATGACGCGTTCTGACACGTGAGTCGAAGAAGTAGCCGAGCCACTTTCGGCTATAACACGTGCCTCTCGTTCCGGCCATTGCCTCATGGTTGGCATGTCCCCTCGTCGGAGAGCGTCGACGGCCTCGTCGACGTCCCGATCGGCGAACACGAATGAAGCATGGGTCATTGGCTGCCGGACACCTCGAAGACGGCGCCAGCCCGTCCGTGTCCGGCGGAACCGACGAGCGCGTAATCACCATCGCCATCGAGGGCGAGCGAAGTGATCCGTTGGACACTGGCCACGGGGACGAGTCTCGCCTGCATCCAGCCGCTCGCCTGTTGTGCGAAGAATACGACGTGGTCCTGGTCGCTGTCGGAGGGCGGGTCCGCGATGGCAGCGGCAGTACCTCCGTCGTCGCTGAAGGCGATGGGGCCATGGAGACCAAAACTATTTTTCTGGATGTTGAGTTCCGCCTGTGTCGACCACCCGGAGGACTCGCGCGCCACAACGAAGAGCGACTGTCGAGAGGGGGCCGATGCCAGCAACTCGTCGCCCTCGCCATCGAGCACGACACTCCCCGGAAAACCATTGGTGATCTGCCCCTTCGACTCCTTCAACTCGTCCGGTCGCACTCGAGAGCGTCCGCCCCCGACCGACTTCAGATGCACGTACCCCTCCGAGCGACGCGTTTCCCCCCTGGAGGTGGCGACGAGCGAGCCGCTGCGGTCGAGGTCGAATTGATACGAGTAAGTGACGTCACTCGCCAGCTCGGCTCCTCCCGGACGTTGGACGCTCAGCTCGGTCGGAGGCTCACCGTACGAGTGAGCGAGCACGTCCCCATCGCCGTCGAGCGCAACGCGAACGTGATTGACGAACGATGCCGCCTGGATGACGCGGCTGGCCGACCACTCCGAGCTGCCGTGGCGGTAGAGTACGGCTCCCCCCATGTCCGAGCCGGACGCGGCCACCGTCCCGTCGTCCGACATGGCGACGTCTCGACCGAGACTGACGACGCTCGCGTACTTCGAAGGAGCTCCCGGTTTGGGCTCGCTGTCGAACCGACGTTCGAGGCGCCACTGGCCCTCTTTCCGTCGATAGATCCAGAGTGAGCCGTCGAGCGAGTCCGGTCCTCCATTGGGCGCCCCGACAACGGCCCGTCGTCCCGACCGATCGAGAGCGACCGAGTGGCCGAAGCGCGCATCCTGGGCGAGGCCCGCCACCGGGAGTCGCTCGCCCGGCGCTCGGACGCTGACACCAATGTATGCCTCATCGACCACCTTGTCGTCCCCCTCGGCCTGCAACACGAGTCCGTACTGGCCGGGATCGGCGCCGCGATCGACGCGAACCTCGATCGACGTTTGTTGTTCGTTGGCGTCGAGGGTGTTCGTGTCGAACTCGGCCGACACGGCGTCGGTCTCGCGCTCACCATCCTCGGCATCCTCGTCGAGCCGGAAGGCACGCACTTGCTTCAACGAAACGCTCCCTTTGAAGCCGTGCAATCGCTCGACGACGAGATCAGTCGGCACGTAGGTCCCCTTGTCCATGGTGACGACGCGATCTTTCGGCTCGAGTACCACGTCGGGATGGGGCGAGACCTTCAACTGCCTGGTCGTCGTGGTGAGTCCCGTTCGGTCGCGAACCTGGATCGAAAGTGTATAAGTCCCGGGTTCGGGCCATTTGTGTTCGACGGTCCCGAATGTCACGCCGTCGCCTCCGCAGTCGACGCTCATCTCGTTGCCGTCGCCGAATCCGACGACACAGGACGAGGACGGATCCTTTGACTGGACTTCCAAGCCGATCTCGACGGGCTCGCCCGCCGTGGCTCCGTTCGATGGTGAAGTCAATGAGGCTTGCGTCCCTTCGGGATCTCGGTTCGGCGGTCCCGTCGGCTCGAAGTTTTTGTAAGCTCTGGGCTGGAACATCAGGTGGGGGCCCGAGTAGACGAGTTTGCGTCCCTCGTCGGCCTCGCGACTGTTTCGAGGCACGAAGGCGCTGTCAATCCCGGAGAGCGCGGCGTTGATGGGCGTTGTCGAGCCCTTGCCGGGAGCCGTCTCGCCAAACTCTCGACTGACGCGCCCTCCGGCCTCGGCGACGAGGGTATCGAACGACTCGAGCCACGCGACAAACACACCGATGGCCGCCCGCCCGGAGACAAGCGCCGCCTGTGCGGCCGACCCCCCGATGAGCACGAGGCTCGCCGCCGTCGTGAACGTCTGAACGTCCTGTACGCCCTTGGAGATCTGTCGATCCAGCGTCTCGGAGGGATTGAACGGCATGCCGTAACCGTCGGCCGTCGTCCAGATCATCTCGCCTTTTTTGGGACGCGTCGCGAATTGCTCCGAGCCCGCCGCGTAGTGGTTGGCGACCTCCGCGTCCCAGAAGAGACTATCCTCGGCGAATTCCATCTGCATCCGAATGCGACCGATGGCCGACAGTCCCTGTGAGCGGGCGTCGGAGGGCTCGCGCTCGACAACGACATAGAACTTGTGGACGCCCGGCCCCAACCCCTCACCCTTGTTGGGGAGCGTAACTCGTGGCTGTTGGAGCACGTTGCTCGCACCGAGCCCGACGAAGTCGACATCAATCGACTGCGGCAGGTCCTCTCGATAGTCCTCCAGATTGTCGCCGATCGTTTCGGAGACACTGATCATCAGGTATCCGGGCACCTTGAAGTAGCGGTGCCCCTTTTCGATACGCTCGTCTCGCACGGCCTTGTCGAGCCATTCGGGCTTGTCCTCGGGGGCGATCACCCACTTGGTGTCGGTCGGCGCCCAGTTGTCGGCCCGCGAGACATCGGGCACGATCCGGCGCAAGTCCGAGACCTGGAGGGAAGCATCCTGACCGGCAACAGGCGAGAACTCCCCGTCTTCAAAGCGATACTGCGTCGGAACCTTGACGCTGACGTTGAGCTGCCGCCGATCGCCGAGCGTGACGCTCGCATCCGGATCGTCCGTGCCCATGTCCGAACCGGCATCGGAGGAGGTCGTGTCGGGAAGGGCCGCGTCGGTGGAGGTCGCGCCCCCTCCCTCGTCGGAGCCCCCTCCGCCCCCTCCACAGGTCGGAGCGGCGGTGAAAAGCGACAGACCCAGCAGCACGAACGCGAGTCGCGAGTGTGACACGTTCATGGCGTTGTTCGTGGAATGGGGAAGCTCGAAGCGATCTCACCTCGAACGTCGCGGTGCTCACCAATGTTCGATGTTCCGGGTACATACGACGTCCGCCCCCATGGCTCGTCCTCACGGCTCAAAGCGACGAGCGTTCCATCGTCTCTCGATGGGACGACGCGACGTTCGGCCATATCTCGGTTCTCATGCGCACATGGACGATATACCGCTGGTTATATTCAAACAACTTTGAACACCTTCAGCTTGTCGTCTTCCGGATCTCGAGCCGAAGGAGAGCAGAGAGCCGCTCGCCGAAGAGGGTTTATACGAGTGGATGGAGGGAGATGTCCTCCGTTCACATGGTGGAGACAAGAACCACGCTGTGTCAGTGAACATTCGTCTCTCTACAGGCCAAGCGACAAACGCGCGAGTAGCACAGCCCCCAAAAGTCCGCTCCTCCTACTCGAAAGCCCGCTCCACAACGCTGGGCCCCTCGTTCTCGAGACGCACCCCGCCTTAACTACCCACCGGCGCGCCTGTGCGCGCCTCCCGCCGTCGACCGGCCAATCGTTCGAGAGGGGCCACCGCACCGCGCTGGTGGCGGTCCAGTCGGACCGCGAGCTCCTTCCAGACACCCTGACAGCTCGCCGCTCCCCCCTCCATGTATGATCTTCGGCGGCGAGGGCGGGTTTGTTGCGTCGAAGAAGTGGAACTTCATCCCCGAGACGTAGCCGAGGATTCGGGTGCGCCGATCTTGATTCCCCCCTCTCGACCCGCTATGTTCCGTCTCACCTATCGACAGTCGTCTCCGCGGAATCTCGAGGGACGACACGGTTGATCACCGACCAGTCATCGTTCTTTCGCCCGTCTTCAGTGACATGAGCGACTTTCCCTCCATTCTCGTCACGGGTGGAGCCGGTTACATCGGGTCCATCCTCGTACCGAAACTGCTCGATCGCGGCCACGACGTCACCATTTTCGATACGTTTTCGTTCGGGCGAGACCCTCTCGATGGAGTGGTCGATCACGCCGATCTCGACCTCGTCGAGGGTGACATTCGGGATCGCGAACGCGTCGAGCGTCTCTTCGAGGAGGGCGATTTCGACGCCGTCATCCACCTGGCGGCGATCTCGAACGATCCCAGCTCCAATCTCGATCCGGAGCTGACTACCAGCGTCAACCGGGATGGCGTCCAGCAGGTCATGGACATCGCCAGGGCGTCGGGCGTCGACCGCCTCCTGTACGCTTCGTCGGCGAGTGTCTACGGCATCAAGGAGACCGAGGATGTCACCGAGGATCTGGAGCTCGATCCCATCACGTTGTATGCTCAGTACAAGGCCGAGGGTGAGGATCATCTCAACGGGATCGTCGACGACGACTTCTGTGGCGTCTCGGTCCGGGCGGCGACCGTCTGCGGGTATGCGCCGCGGCTGAGGCTCGATCTGGTTGTCAACATTCTGACCTCGCACGCGCTCGACCGCGGCGAGATCCGCGTCTACGGCGGCGACCAGATGCGTCCGAACATTCACGTCGAGGACATCAGCGACTTCTACATCCACCTCCTCGACGCCGATCGTGAGACGATCAACGGCGAGTCCTACAACGTCTCGAATGAAAACTATACGGTCATGGGGCTGGCCGAGTTGATACAAGACGTACTCGACAACGACGTCGAGATCGAGGTCGAGCCGACCGACGACAATCGCTCCTATCATCTCTCGGCCGAAAAAGTGGCCCGAGAGCTCGAATTCCATCCCGAATACTCGATCGAGCAGGCGGTTCGCGATCTGCAGTCGGCGTATCGTGACGATGAGTGGAGCGACCACGACGCCTCGACTCACCACAACGTCGAGTGGATGCAGGAGCACCCCGAGGACTGGAACTTCGGCGGCGAGACGTATCTCGAGGACACCGATGCGTGAGCTCGCTCCGTGGGGAGGCGACGAGTCTCCCCATCTCCGGGTGGCACGCATTCGGGCGCACTCGTACGGTCATGTGACGATCACTCAGGGTCCTTCTTACTTCTCACATCGAGAGATAGCACCATGGACGTCCCGTATATCGATCTGGTTGCTCAGCACGAGCCTCTCAAGGAGGAGATCCAGGAGGCCGTCGGCGAGGTACTCGAGCACGGCTGGTTCATCCTCGGCGAGGAAGTCAGCGAATTCGAGTCGCGCATGGAGGACTACCTCGACGTGCCGCACGCCGTCGGCGTCGGCTCGGGGACGGACGCCATCGAGCTCGCCCTTCGCATGCGGGAGATCGGCGAGGGTGACGAGGTGATCGTGCCCTCGCACACCTGGATTTCGGGCGTCTCGGCGGTCTCGCTGGCCGGCGCGACGCCGGCCTTCGTCGACATCGATCCCGAAACGATGTTGATGGACCCCGACGATCTCGAGGGCGCGCTGAGCGAACGGACGGCGGCCGTCATGCCGGTGCATCTCAACGGCTTTCCCGCCAATCTCGATCCCATCCGCGATTTCTGTGAGACCCACGATCTCGATCTCATCGAGGATTGTGCGCAGGCGATCGGCACGCGCTACAAGGGCGAGCCGGTCGGGCGTACCGATATCGGGTGCTTTTCGCTCCATCCGCTGAAGGTGCTGTCGGCCTGCGGCGACGCCGGATTCGTCACGGTGCGCGACGACGAGGAGGCCGAGACGCTCCGCCAGCTCCGCAACAACGGACGCGAGACGCGCTCGCACTTCCCACACATCAGCGACAACAGCCGGCTCGATACGCTCCATGCGGCCATCCTGCTGGTGAAACTGCGCCATCTCGAGGACTGGATCGACAAGCGCCGCGAGCACGCCGCCCATTACCGCGAGGCGCTCGGCGATTACGTCACCCTTCCCCCCGAGGAGCGCGAGGGTGACCGCTCGATCTATTCGATGTTCGTGATGCGCCATCCCGAGCGCGACAGCATCCAAGACCGCCTGGCCGACGAGGGGATCGACGCCAAGATCCACTACCCGACGGCCGTCCACCAGCAAGAGGCGTTCGACCACCTCGAGCCCCGCGACCTTCCGGCGACCGAGCAGATCGTCGATCGCATCTTGAGTCTTCCGATCTATCCGGAACTCGAGGACATGCAACGAGACGCCGTCATTGAGACCGTCATCGACGCAGTGGAGTCACTCGAGACATGACCACATCGCACCAGGACAAGATTCTCACGCCGGACGAACTCGCCGAGATTCGCGAAAAGCTTCGCGAGGAGGGCCAGACAGTCGTCCAGTGCCACGGCTGTTTCGACATCGTCCATCCCGGCCACATCCGGTATCTGCAGTTCGCCCGCGACCAGGGAGACGCCCTCATCGTCACGTTGACGGGCGATGCCTCCATCGACAAGGGGCCCGACCGCCCGTACATCAACGAGAATCTGCGGGCCGAGAACCTGGCGGCGCTGGAGTTCGTCTCCTACGTCTGTGTCGACCACCACCGTTGGGCCGGCCCGATCCTCGAGAAGGTCAAGCCCGACGTCTACGTCAAGGGCAAGGAGTACGAGACGAAAAGCGACCCTCGTTTTGCCCAGGAGAAGGAGCTGGTCGAGGAGTACGGCGGAAAGGTCGTCTTCAGTTCCGGCGACGTCGTCTACTCGTCAACCTACATCATCGAGGAATTCCGCGACGAGTTCGACCTCGAGCAGCAGAAGATCCAGGGGTTTTGTCAGCGTCACGAGATCAATCGTGACAGTATCGAGTCCCGGATCGATGAATTTGCGGACCTGGACATTCTGGTGCTCGGCGATCCGGTCCTCGACCACTACATCCAGTGCGAGGACAAAGGGGTCGCCAGCGAGAGCCCGATGCTCTCGGTCTCGCCGGTCCACGAGGAGCGGTATGTCGGCGCGGCCGGGCTGATCGCCCGCCAGCTGAAGGCGCTCGGCGCCGACGCCACGCTCCTGACGACGCTCTCCGACGGCGAGGAGTCGGAGCGGTTCACCGAACGCCTTCGCGACGACGACGTCGCGCTCGAAACCGTCGACAGCGACGATCGTCCCACGTTCGTCAAGACTCGATACCTCGTCGACGACCAGAAGGTCTTCAAGGTCAACAAGGGGCGTTATTCCCCCGTATCGACCCGGGCGACCGAAGAACTCCTCGATCGACTCGCCGAGCTGATCGCCGAGCACGACGCCCTCGTCGTCACCGACTTCGGGTACGGACTCTTCGGCCCCAAACTCGTCCAGGGCATCGGCGATCTCGCTCAGACTCACGATACACCCTATTTTGTCGACGCCAGCGGGTCGGGAACATCGAATCTGTTGAAGTTCGCCTCGCCCCGCATGGCGACGCCGACCGAAGACGAATTGCGGTTCGCCTTCGGCGACAAGGAGAGCGGCCTCTCGCATCTGGCCGTCAACTACTTCGATCGCACGCATGCCGACCATCTCGTCTTGACACTCGGTAAGCGGGGAGCGCTTCTGTTCCACCCGCCCGAAGAGGAGGAAGGGGGCGAGCGACGGAGCCAGACCGAATACCTCCCGGCGCTGCTGAAACACCCCCTCGACCCGGTCGGAGCCGGCGACGTCTTCCTCTCTGCACTGCTGGGATCGACCCTCGCTGGAGCCAGCGAACCGGAAGCGATGTATCTCGGAAGTTGTCTGGCCGCCATCCACATCACCCGCATGGGAAACAATCCGGTTCCCCAGGGGACCCTGCGAGGGTACATGGCCGATCGACCGGAGCTCCATACGTCCTGAAGCTGTGCAGCCGGTCTCTCCGGCCGGTACGCTCGCCCTGCACGAGACATGGGCCTCGTCCCCCCTCGCCCTGACACCGCGCTCCGTGCTCGATGGATATCGAGGCAGCAACAGGGACCCGAGGAGGCCGCTCTCCCCTTTTGAAAGCCATCGACTCCGGTTTGTATTGCGGCCTGAATTGTCTTAGATCCGGCTTTCGTCCATTTGGGCATTCGCGGGGTTTGCCCCACGTATTTTCGAGTGCCGATGCAGTTGAGACGCCACCCATGTCTGACGACACTTCTTATCAACTCGACCGTCCCATCTTTTTGCTGGCTTCGGAGCGGAGCGGGACCAACCTCGTTCGCGCCATCTTCGGAGCCCATCCCGACATCGCGGCACCAACCCCGCCGCACTTGCTGATGAACTTCCGGCCCCTCCAGTCGGGGTACGGAGATTTGAGGCGAGATCACAACTTCATGCAGTTGTGTGACGACGTCTGTACGGCGCTCAAACATCAGCTCGGCGAGTGGAAAGCCGACATTCGCCCCCGCGATCTCCTCGAGGGCGCCAACGAACGCAGTTTCATGGGCGTCTTCGACGAGGCGTACGCCCGGGAGTGCGATGCGACCGACAACGAGCGTATCTTCTTCAAAGAAAACGAGGCGTTTCATCACGCCTACTTTCTGCGACACCATTTTCCCGACGCGCGTTTTGTCTATCTGGTACGCGACGGTCGGGACATGGCCGTCTCGTTTCGAGATTCGCCCAACCACTTCGGGACTGTTGAGGACGCGGCCGAGATCTGGAGTCGTCAGCAGCGCGCCTGCCTCGAACTCTACACCGATCCCTCGATGCGAGACCGGATCTTTCCGGTGCATTACGAGGATCTGATCACGAATCCCGGGGACATCGTCGCCGATCTCTGTGATTTCGTCGACGTTCCCTTCAACGAGCAGATGCTCGACTTCCACCGCAAGCGCTACAACATCGAGGCGGCTGAACAGGTCACCAACTGGCGTGACATCTCCAAGCCGATCGACTCGACCAATTACGGCAAGTATCGAGACACCTTCAGCACGAGCAAACTCCACGACCTCGAATCGATCATGTATCGCGAGCTCTACCAGACGGGGTACTCGCTGGAGCAATCGATCGAGACGTACGCCCGGCAAGGCAGTTGGCGAGAGATTGTCAAGAAGGGATGGCAATTCGTCCGCAAGGTCGTCCACCGCCGTCAACTGATGGACCTCGAGGAATTCCAGATGCGTCGCGAGCGAGTACATGTCTTCAACAACATGCGCGTCGAGCTCGAGACCGATCACATGGAGCCCATTCTGCGGTGTCGCGCCGTCGAGATGGCCAACTGAAGGATACGTCATGGCGGACGACAGCGCGACTTCCAGAGTCGAAAACCGAGGGATGTCGCCCATCTGGCAGATGGGGCTCCAGATCGCCCTGCTGGGGCTCGTCGGCTGGGTGGCCTACTACTTCTTCGACTTCCAAGAAATCGCCAAGGCTTTCCGAAGCCAGCTCTCGATCGGCGACATTCTCCTCTTTACCGTCCTGATGCTCAGTATCCGGTTGATCAACAGCTGGCGGTGGCTGGTCATTTGCCGCAACTGTCTCGGCCTCAAGGAGTATTCGTTCGGCTTTATTGTTCGCGTCAGCTTTCTCGTCGAGTTTGTCAATATCTGGTTCCCCTCGTTTATCGGGGGAGAAGCCGTCAAAATCTGGAAGCTCAGTCGCGAAGCCGAGATGTCCAGGGAGATCCCCATCTCGGTGCTGCTCGATCGTATCGTCGGGATCGGGAGCCTGGCACTGGTGTGTCTCCCCTTTCTGGTCCTGTTCCCCCACTTCCTGCCCGATCTGTCGCGGGCAGCCTCCAATCCTCTGCTGCTGTGGGGCGGGATCGGCTTCGTCGTACTCGTCGGCGGGGCGGCAATCTGGAAGCGACAGACGTTTATCGATTTGATCCGTCGCTCGTGGAGTTTCTTCCTCGAGAACGATTACCTGGTCGGCCCGATGCTGATCTCCATTCTGGGGTATCCGGTCATGGTGGGCGCCTACTACATGCTCTTCATGTCGCTCGAGCCCCAGGTGTGGCTCGACGTCTCGGCCGTCACGCTCATCCCCCGATTCGGTCGTGTCTTTCCGGTGGCGATTGCGGGCGTCGGCGCCGTCGAGGGCGGCACCCTCATCATCGGCAAGTACCTGGGCATGGGCGCTCAACTTCTGGCGATCGTCGTCGCCGTCCACATCTTCAGCAAGTACGTCGCGTCGCTGCTGGGCGCCATATTGGAGATCGTCTTCGAGGGGCGCGAGTCGCTCCAGCGCCTCCTGTCGGAAGCCCCCGAGGACCCGCCGGTCCCCGACGACGATCAATCCCCCCCTTCTGACCCGGAGACGCCCCCCTCCGATCGGTGAGACGAAAGGGGCATCTCTCCATCGTCACGCTCGTTCGAGCACGTGGTCCCGGTAGGGAGGAAAGGCGTCGTCTTCGGGGTCTTCGCCTTCGGCCTCGCAGATCGCCTCGTAAGCCTCGTGATCGTGGATGCGCTTGAAGAGATGATAGTCGACCGTTCCGGTCGCCATCTGGGATTTGAATCGGCGCAGTCCCTGGCTGCCACCACCGAGATGGAAGTGATCGTAGTCGGACCGGGCGGCGTGGCGGATGATGCGATCGAAGAGAATGTTGTTGGGCCGGAGCTCCAGGTAGTCCTGGTCCGAGGCCCCCAGAAAGTAGAAGAGGTCGTTGGCCGACTCCAGGACGAGGGCGCTGGCGATGATATCGCCGTCGCTGGTGCGCGTCGTCACCGTCGCCATCTCCTCGAGATCCATCAGCATCTCGAGAGTCCCTCGATCGAAGAAATAGAAGGGCTCGGCGTCGACTTTCTCCATCGTGTCGAGATAGAGATCCGAAAAGGCCGTGCGCTCCTCGTCGCCCGGATCGTCGTCGATGGCGATGTCGAGACCGTGGTCTTCAGCCTGCCGGACGTTGCGAGCAAACGAGGATTTGTAGCCGTCGTAGACCGGCTCGAATCCCTCCGAGAGATCGACGACGTAGTTGTCGGCGTGGTGGACCGCATTGTCGGGCACCGTCTCGACGCGAAGCGGATGAAGACGAGCGAATTCGGTGACGGTATTCCAGCTCTCGAGGAGTTCGGTGAATTCGGGCTCGAATTGATCGAGCAGCGTGGACCCATCCGTTCCGTACGTAAACGTCAGCGGGCCACCGAAGTCGTAGGCCGTGCGCACGTCGACGTATCCCTCGCCTCCGTCCAGCGGATCGAGCGGGACGCGCACGAGGGGATAGAGGACGCGTCCGGCCGACCCGTCGAAGCGGATTCCGACGGGTTCGCCCTTCTCCTCGGACTCCCATATGTTCAGGTAGTCGAAGCTGTAGTAGACGTCCTCGACTCCCGCGGCGTCGCGCCACGTCTTCCAGGTTTCGGCGTCGGTCGTCGTCTCGATGGTCACGTCGATACTCCCTCGTCGTCTAGAGCGTCTTCGAGTCGTACGAGTATGTCGTCGTCGAGTGTCAGTTCCGTGCTCGGCTGGAAACGTTCGGGGAGGCGCTCGAGGTGGCCGACCTCCACGCCTCGATCGTCTGCGATCGAGGTCGCGATCGCCCGCGGCCGGTTACAGAGTGTCCGGTAGGAGACGTCGCGCCAGCGTGCATCGTCGATGGCGTCGGCGGCCGCATCGAGTCGCTCGGAGACGTGTCGAATCTGAGCGGCAATCTGGCGGGCCGGAGACTGCGATGCCCACTCGTCGGCTGCTCGTGGTCGCACCGAATACCAGGCCTGGGGCGTTCCGTAGTAGCCGAGGCGCGTCCGGTAGAGCGACTGCGCAACCAACATGGGGTCGCGTTCGAGCCGCAAGAATCGCGCGTCCTCCAGCCAGTCGTCGAGCCGTGCGACGACAAAGTCCAGAATGACGTTTTTGAACAAGAGCGGTGCGTCCAGCTCCGCCTCGAGCGCCCCGAGATCGCGCCGAAGAGACGACGGCTCGAGGGGGTCGAGCGTCGCCTCGGTCGGCTCGTGATGCTGTTCGAATCCGAAGTGACGCTCCCAGAAGTAGCCAAATTCGTGGGGACCCGCCCATCCCTCGGTGCGTCCGGCATCCGACTCGTAGGTAAACTCGGGGGCGTCGAGCACGGGTTCGAGGATACGCTGAACGCGCGCTCCCGCCCAGGGCGCTCGGAAGAATCTCGCGATGATGTTCGAACAGTACCCGAAGGCGCCCGACGCGGCGAGGATCTGATAGAGGAGCGTGGTGCCCGAGCGGGGCACGCCGACGATGAAGGTCACCGGGCGGCGAGGTCGGGCGGCACCGGGGGGATCGAGGTCGCTCAGCGTCTCGTTAAACTGATCGAGCGCCTGCTCGTACTCCGGAATTTTTTGGTAGCCTTCGGCGCGCTCGTGGTGCTCTCCGGCGCGTCCCGGCATGTCGTCAGTCATCGTCGACTCCTCGCGGCGGAGGGGCTCTCCCCGATTCGTGTGGGTTCCCATCCTCGAAGCGGGCTCAACGCTGCTGATCCTGGGATTGGATGACCCGTTCGCGATACGCCTCGACCGACTTTTTGCCCTCGTAGACCTCTCGGATGGCCTGGAGTACCGAGGCGGGTCGCAGTGCTTTCGTCTGACCGTGCGCTCGTCCGCGGGCCAGATACGGCACCTCGCCGATGCGAATGGTCGGGTCGCGGAGGAGGGCTTTGGCGAACAGTTCGGCGTTGAAGGCGTGACCCGATGAAATGATGTCCAGGCCTCGAAAACAGGAGACCCGATACATCTTCATGCCGTTGAGATGCCGATGCGAAAATCCGTACATGAAGTTGATGAGCTGGGTGAACGCCTCCGAGGCCAGCCGCCGGAACATCGGCCGAATGACGGCGTTGTTGAGGTAACCGACGATCAAATCGTACTCGCCGCGCACCTCGAGGAAGTTCCGAATCGACTCGAAGATAAACTCGTTGTCTCCGGGGAGGATCGTCGCCCACGAGTCCGGGTCGATGCGCTCGTAGGCCTTCATCGCCGAGCGGCCGAGCCCGAGATTCTCGGAGTTGACCATGATCCGACACATCTCTCGCCCGTCGGCGATCTCTCGCATGATCGAGAGCGTATCGTCGGTCGAGCCGTCGTCGACGAACAAAATCTCGACATCAACCGGAAGATCCGGGGCCAGGTCGAAGACCGACTGCGCCGTGGCGGCCACGTTGTCCTCTTCGTTGAGGCACGGAATGATGACGGTCAGCAACTCGTCATCGTCCCGATCGCTTCGATCGCGGTCTTCGTGCGGCTCGATGGTCGGCTCGTCCTCGTCGATGTCGTCGGACCTCTGATTCATCGCGTTCGCCTGTCAAACGTCTCGTGGACTGCTCAATGCGTCTGGCGGCGTCTCCCGTCGCGACCGGGGCGCGATTGCCGATCGCGATCTATCGAATCACCGGGCTTTTACTACATTCATCGTCGCGCCCAATGCAACCTTCGAGTTCGCCTCGTGCCGAGTGAAGCTCGGAGACGTTCGCATCCCGTGGGATACGCCGCGACCCGACTCCATCTCTTCGAACCCCGAAGTCCACTGCTCGCCTCACTCGTCGGCCAGATACATGGCGTTGACCCGAGATCGCCACCGGAGGAGATCGCGACGCCACGTCGGGATGTCGTCGCGTGTCGAGAGGAGGTTGTGACGCTCCTTAGGGTCGGCTTCCAGATCGAAGAAAGCGTCCGACTCCTTGTCGAACTGATGGATGTACTTGTGCGGGCCGACGAGCCTCGCCATGCATCGGCGCTCGAAGTAGCAACTCGCATAGATGGGCCGATCGTCCGGGATGTCGCGCATCGCATGCCCCCGAAAAAC